>NZ_JBSFVY010000004.1:285914-475777 GCF_053592555.1 Streptomyces sp. NPDC002643 | reverse complement strand
CATAGAGCCACCGAAGCGCGCTGAAAAAGCCGGGGCGCAGCCCCTTTTTCAGGGGCGCGGGGAACTGCGCGACCAGCCCCCCACCCACCCGCACTCGCCAGACCACACGTACCCCCCACCCCCTAGGCGCCCTACCGTCGGCCTCCCCCAGGCCCCGCATCGCCCGCTCCCACCCCCGTCACCCGAAACCCGGCCACCCTCTTGCCCGCGGCCCGACCACCCCGCCCCGACAACCAGTCGACGCGCACCCAGTACAACTGCCCTTCGCCCCGCTCACGCCGCCCCAGCCAACCGGCCCTGAGCCACAGCCCCACCCCGGCCCCCGCGAGGAGCATGCCGCCCGCCGCCGGGACGGCGAACGACGAACCCACCGCGACCAGGAACGCGAGCAAAAGCCACCAGCGGTGCCCCCGGCGCCAGTTCCGGAGGGTGACCGCACGGTCCTGGAGGACGTCGTACTTACCGGCCCGCGAGGCGCCCCGCGCCAACTCCCCGTACCGGCCCCGCCGTACGACCGCGACCACCGCCGCCGCGACGATGAACAGCACCGCCCCGCCGAGCACCCCGATCCGTCGCCCGGTCAGCCCGGACGGCAGCACACCCGCCCCGGCCGCGACCACACCGAACCACCACAACGGCGCCGCCCCGGCCCGCACCACGACGGCCACCCGAGCCAGCCCCTGCCCTCCGCGCGCCACGCTCCCGCCTCCCGCATCCCAAGCTGCACACCAGTGCCCGGCACGCTAACCAGCGAAGGTGAAACGCATCTGAGAAACGAACACCAGGACCGAAGAACCGAGGAACGGAAGCCGCCGACGCCCCCATCCTCAGGCTCCCCTCCCCCTACCCCTACTCGACGAACAGCCCTCTCGCCGCCGCCCTCGCGTCGAACTCCTCCAGACGCGCCTGGGCCTCCGGCAGGTCGTCGCACATCGCCTCCAGCAGCACCCGCCCCAGCAGCATCGGCGCACACACGGTGTCGAAGGCGAGCCCGGTACCGACGGCCGCGGGGAGGAGGAGGTCGGAGACCTTGGCGACGGGGGCGAACGCGGAGTCGGCGACGGTGACGACGACGAGGCCGGCGTCCTTGGCGTAGGCCAGCGCCTCGACGACCTCACGCGGATGCCGGGGCAGCGCGAAGCAGAGCAGCGCGGTCGCCCCGGCCCGTATGGCGGCGTCGATCCGGTCGTGGAGCATGCTCCCGCCCTCGTCGAACAGCCGAACGTCCGGATGGACCTTCGCCGCGAAGTACGAGAAGCCGTACGCCTGCGCCGCGGCGGCGCGCAGCCCGAGCACCGGCAGCGGCCTGGACGCCGCGAGCAACCGTCCCGCCCGCTCCACCGGCGCCGGATCGGCGAGCAGTTCCGCCAGGTGCCGCAGGTTCTCGATCTCGGCCTCGACGGCCTGCTGGTACTCGTTCAGGGCCGCGGTGGCCGTCACCGGTTCCGTGGGCGCGACCTCGCGCAGATGCCGGCGCAGCGCCGGGTAGCCGTCGAACCCGAGGGCCACCGCGAACCGTGTCACCGACGGCTGACTGACCCCGGCCAGCTCCGCGAGTTCCACACTCGACAGGAACGGCACCTCACCGGCCCGCCGCACCATGCTGTGCGCGATCCGCCGCTGCGTGGGCGTCAGCCGATGCCCTTCGAAGAGCGCCTGAAGCCGCGCGGCAGGACTGTCAGACCCACCCGACCTCCTGTCGACACCCCGCGCACGATCATCAGCACCGTCCGTGCCGCCGCACGTGTCGCCGTCCACGCTGCCGCCCATGCCGCCGTCCATGCTCATGACCCGCTCCCCGTCTTCCGCTTCCTCTGCCCGACCATCCCGGCGACCGTCTCGACACCCGTCCCGACGCCCGTCCCAGCACCTGCCCCGGCACCCGTCCAGACCACTGCCCCCGCGCCCACTGGCCGATCATCCTCCCCCTCACCGGCCCGGACATCCGCCCAGATCTCGGTGAACCGGTCCAGCAGCGCGGCCGCCGCGCTGACGTCCCCGGTCAACGGCCGGTCGGCGGTGTCCGCGTCGAGGGTCGCCTCGGCCAGCGCGAAGGCGCGGCCGACGGGCAGTTCCGGGTCCGGCCGCAGATCCCGCTGGCGCAACGCCCGTACCGCGGCGACGAGTTCACAGCCGACGACGAGACGGTACGCGCCGCACGCCCGCAGGGTCTGGCGGGCGGCGAGCGAGGCGAAGCTGGCCTGTTCCTCGACGCCCCGGGAGAGCACCGCGTGCCCGAGCGAGGCGGGCGCGGAGAAGGCCCGCAGCTCACCGAGGGCGGCCCCGGCGGCATACTCCAGGATCATCACGCCCGAGGAGGCGGGTTCGCAGTCGGCGAGGAAGGGCCGCAGCCGGGTGTAGCCGGGCTCGTTGAGACTGGACAGCCGGGACGTCGACAGCCTCGCCACCTGGGTCAGCGCCAGCCTGAAGTGGTCGAGGGCGAGGGCGAGTTGGGCCTGGTAGAAGCCGCCGTGGTGGTAGGCGGCCATGTCCTCGGCGCTGATCAGCGGGTTCTCGGCGGCCGAGTTGAGCTCGACCTCCAGTACGGCCTCCAGGGCGTCCGCCGCGTCCAGGGCGGGGCCGTGGATCTGGGGCAGACAGCGGAAACCGTACGGGTCCTGGAGGCGCCCGAGGGGCGGAGTGGGGCGCTCGGCGGCGCCGACCAGCGCGCGCATGCGCCGGGCCGCCTCGCGCGACCCCCGATGGGCGCGCGCGTCGTGCACGGGCGCCGCGTACGCCTCGTGCGAGCCGTCCACGGCGAGCAGCGAGAGCGCGGCGACGACCTGGGTGGCGCCGATGAGCCCCCGCAACTCGTGCAGCGCGAGCGCGGACTGCCCGAGCGTGAGGGCATTGCTGCTGATCAACGCGAGGGCGTCATTGTTGTCGAGCGCCTGCGGCTCGGGAACCCCAGCCCCTCCCGCTCCCGCTCCCGCTCCCGCTCCCCAAGGATGCTCCCCGGCCAGCGCCAGCCCCAGCTGGGCCAGTGCCGCGATGTCCCCGGTCCCGACCGACCCGAACTCGTTCACCACGGGGTGCGCCCCGCTCTCCAGGGCCTCGCAGAGCGCGGTGACGACCGTCGGCCGGAGCCCGGCACCGCCCGCGAGCAACTGGTTGGCCCGTACGGCGAGCATGGCGCGTACCTGCCGGGCGGGCAGTTCCTCCCCGATGGCACCGGCGTGACTGCGCAGCAGCCGCAGCCCGTGCTCGGCGGCGGCCTCGGTCGGCACGTCCTCGTTGCGGTTGGCGCCGACGCCGGTGGACCGGCCGTACACCCGCCCGGAGACCGCGATCCGCCGCGCCGCCTCCCACGACTCCTCGACCCGCCGCAGCGCCGCCCGCTCGGGCACGGGCCGCGCGCCCCCGTCGGCGAGCCGTACGACGTCGCCGACCCGGAGCCCGCCCCCGTCCAGTACGACGACGGCTGACTCGACCACGCCCACAACCTCGGGAAACGTCACGCGCGGCCTCCTCACCCACACCCTGCGGTCACCCAGTTATTCAGCTATCGAGAACTCTGCATGACCCTATGCAGACCAGGCAAGGGAGCACCGGTGCGAGGACAGGGGGGCTACCCCCAGTGCGCGGGCCCCCTCCGCTCCCTACCGTGAAGAGCATGACCGGAATGGACGCCCAAGATCCCGAGCTGAAGAAGGAACTCGCCGCCACCCTGCAGGCCCGCAGGGAGCTGGGCGACGACTACGAGTCCGCGCTCGTGGACTCGTTCCTGGAGAAGGTGGACCAGCGCATCGACAGCGCGGTCGACCGCCGCGTACGACGCCAGGTGGCCGAGCAGCAGATGGTGGTGGCGCGGGGCACCCGTTCCCCCGACAGGTCCACGGACACCTGGGGCGAGCGCTACGGCTTCGGCGTCGTCTCCCTGGTCGCGGCGATCCCCCTGTCAGCCATCGGCGGCGGCGTGGCCGACCTCCCCGGCCTCTTCGTCACCTGGGCGGGAATCGCCGTCGTGAACACCGCCTGGGCACTGCGCACATCCCCCCACCTGAACAGGCACAAGGACAAGCCCAAGGACTCCAACTGGTCCGAGTAGCCCGACTTTCAAGCCGAGCAGCCGGTCCGTCAAAGCGACGACGGCCGCACCCATCAATTGAGGAACCACGACGGCGAGCACCCGGTCCGCGAGAGCGGCGGCGGTTCAGCCGCAAAGGGAGAGCCTTGTGCGCGGGGACCGCCGCACCCCCGTGCGACGGGGGGCGGGACGACGGCGGTCCCCGCGAGGGACGCGGGCCGGGTCAGGGCCGGGCTTGCGCGTCCATGGCGTCCATGGAGGTCCGGGAGCCGCTCCGGAGGTCCTTGGCGCCGTTCGCTGCCGGCCGGAGCGGGGAGCCGCTCCCGCCCTGCCGACACCACTAATGTGCCGGACCCGTGTTAAGCGGGTGCTGCGCGGACGTGACGCGCTCGTACCACTTCCGCGAAGTCAAACCCGGAACTCACGCAAATCTTCAACAGAAGCGACGAATTGAAGCCGCTTCACCCCGCTTGCTCCTGATTCAACGACCGCGCCCCCTCGTGGCTTACGCCTGCGCCCCGCCGTTCGCCAGGAACGCCAGCAGATCCTGTCGGCTCACCACACCCGTCGGCTTGCCCTCGACCAGCACGATGGCCGCGTCCGCCGACCCCAGCACGGACATCAGGTCCCCCACCGGCTCACCGGACCCGACCTGCGGCAGCGGCGACGACATGTGCTTCTCCAGCGGGTCGTCCAGCGAGGCCCGCTGGGTGAACAGCGCGTCGAGCAGCTCCCGTTCGACGACCGACCCCACGACCTCGGCGGCCATGACGTCCGGGTGCCCGGCGCCGGGCTTCACGATCGGCATCTGGGAGACGCCGTACTCCCGCAGCACCTCGATCGCCTGTCCGACCGTCTCGTCGGGGTGCATATGGACGAGCGACGGAATGGCCCCGTGCTCCTTGTGGTCGAGCACGTCCCCGACCCGCGCGCTCGGCCCCTCGTCCTCCAGGAACCCGTAGTCCGCCATCCACTCGTCGTTGAAGATCTTCGACAGATATCCGCGCCCGCTGTCCGGCAGCAGGACGACCACGACGTCGTCCGGCCCGAGCCGCTCGGCGACGCGCAGCGCGGCCACGACGGCCATGCCGCAGGAGCCGCCCACCAGCAGCCCCTCCTCCTTGGCGAGCCGCCGGGTCATCTGGAAGGAGTCCTTGTCGGAGACGGCGACGATCTCGTCGGCGACGGTCCGGTCGTAGGCGGTGGGCCAGAAGTCCTCGCCGACGCCCTCCACGAGATACGGCCGCCCGGACCCGCCGGAGTACACGGACCCCTCGGGGTCGGCCCCGACGACCTGCACGCGCCCGTCGCTGACGTCCTTCAGATACCGCCCGGTCCCGGAGATGGTGCCGCCGGTGCCGACGCCCGCCACGAAGTGCGTGATCCGGCCCTCCGTCTGCTCCCACAGCTCGGGTCCGGTCGAGTGGTAGTGCGACTCGGGGTTGTGGGGGTTGGAGTACTGGTCCGGCTTCCAGGCGCCCGGCGTCTCACGCACCAGCCGGTCCGACACGTTGTAGTACGAGTCGGGGTGCTCGGGGTCGACGGCCGTAGGGCAGACGACGACCTCGGCGCCGTACGCGCGCAGCACATTGATCTTGTCGGTGCTGACCTTGTCGGGGCACACGAAGATGCACTTGTACCCCTTCTGCTGAGCGACGATCGCGAGGCCCACACCGGTGTTTCCGCTGGTGGGCTCGACGATGGTGCCGCCAGGCCTCAGCTCCCCGCTCTTCTCGGCGGCCTCGATCATGCGCAGGGCGATGCGGTCCTTCACGGAACCGCCCGGATTGAAGTACTCAACCTTGGCCAGAACGGTCGCCTGGATGCCCTCGGTCACGCTGTTGAGCCTCACCAGCGGGGTGTTGCCGACGAGGCTGATCATCGAGTCGTGGAATTGCACCGTTGTCTCCGGAGCTGCAAAAAGGGATGGTCGTGATGTTCCGCCAGCCTAAGCCCCGCTCCTCCTCATCTCCTCCCGTTCACACATCGTCTGGATTGGCCGAGGGCCGCTACGGGGCAAGGAGTGGTTGTACGGCTGGGGCCGCTGTCCGGAGCGCGCCGGTTCCACAGCGTGACATCGGGCGCGATCCGACGGACGGCCTTTCAAGAGGAGGTGACGGCGGCGCATGACGAGCATGTCGAGGGCCAGGGTGGCCCGGCGGATCGCGGCGGGCGCGGCGTACGGCGGTGGCGGCATCGGACTGGTCGGCGCGGCGGCCGTCGGCCTGCTGCTCGCCGAGGTACGCATGGCCAAGCGTCACGTGGGCAACGGCCACAGCCCGCATCCGCCGAGCGCGGAGGGCCTCTACGGCAGAACGTACGGCCACACGTACGGCCCCCGCCCGGACCGCCCGCTCACCCCGTACGACCATGTCTACGGCGCCCCCGACGACCCTCCGCTGCGTCTGGTCATGCTCGGCGACTCCACCGCCGCCGGCCAGGGCGTCCACCGGGCCCGGCAGACCCCGGGGGCCCTTCTCGCCTCAGGGCTCGCGGCGGTCGCGGAACGGCCGGTCGAGTTGCGCAATGTCGCGCAGCCCGGGGCCCAGTCCGACGACCTGGACCGCCAGGTCGCCCTGGTCCTTGAGGACCCGACCCAGGTCCCCGACATCTGCGTCATCATGATCGGCGCGAACGACGTCACCCACCGCATGCCCCCCACCCGCTCGGTCCGCCACCTCTCGGCGGCGGTACGGCGCCTGCGTACGGCGGGCGCCGAGGTGGTCGTGGGCACCTGTCCCGACCTGGGCACGATCGAGCCCGTCCAGCAGCCCCTGCGCTGGCTGGCCCGCCGTGCCTCCCGCCAGCTGGCGGCGGCCCAGACGATCGGCGTGGTGGAGCAGGGCGGCCGGACGGTCTCCCTCGGCGACCTCCTGGGTCCCGAGTTCGAGCAGAACCCCCGAGAACTCTTCGGCCCCGACAACTACCACCCCTCCGCCGAGGGCTACGCGACCGCGGCGATGGCCGTCCTCCCCTCGGTCTGCGCGTCCCTGGGCCTCTGGCCGGCCGAGGAGGAGCGGCCCGACCTCACCCGCCGCGAGGGTTTCCTGCCGGTGGCCCGCGCCGCCGCGGAGGCCGCGTCGGAGGCCGGCACGGAGGTCGCGGCCGCGATGCCGACGGGGCCGCGCGGGCCGTGGGCCCTGCTGAAGCGGCGCCGCCGGCGGCGGCTGCCGGCCACGGACCCCGCCCCCACGGAGGCGGCGGAGCGGTCCGCCCAATAGCTCGGGGGTGTATGTGGTGTGGCGTCTGCGGGTCCGTCGTGGTCGCTCGCGCAGTTCCCCGCGCCCCTGAAAAAGCGGGCTGCGCCCGGCTTTTTCTGCGGATGAAAGGCCGGGGCGCAGCCCCGCCTTTCAGGGGCGCGGGGAACTGCGCGACCAGCCCCCACCCACCCGCACCCGCCCCACCACCCACCCCCGGGGTCGAAGGGGCAGCGCCCCTGGGGATGGGAACGGGTAGGGGCGGCGGGGGCGAGAAAAGCAAGCGCTTAGTAAAATGCGGCGGGTGTCACACCCCAATCCCCGTGACCCAGCCCATACGGGCGGGTAACTTCCCCAGCAGCCCCGCCCGCGAGGGACCCCTCCCGCCCGTCGCCCGACCACCACCCCTCAACGAGGCGCTACGCGCCGCACCTTCTTGACTATGGAGCCGTGATGCCCGAAGCCGTGATCGTCTCAGCCGCCCGCTCCCCCATCGGCCGCGCCGGCAAGGGCTCGCTCAAGGACCTCCGCCCGGACGACCTGACCGCCACGATCGTGAGGGCGGCCCTGGACAAGATCCCGGAGCTGGACCCCAAGGACATCGACGACCTGATGCTCGGCTGCGGCCTCCCCGGCGGCGAGGCCGGTCACAACCTGGGCCGCATCGTCGCCGTACAGCTCGGCATGGACCACCTCCCGGGCTGCACCATCACCCGTTACTGCTCCTCCTCCCTCCAGACCTCCCGTATGGCCCTGCACGCCATCAAGGCCGGCGAGGGCGACGTCTTCATCTCGGCCGGCGTCGAGACGGTGTCCCGCATGATCAAGGGCAGCTCGGACGGTATGCCCGACACCCACAACCCCCTCTTCGCGGAGGCCGAGGCCCGCACGGAGGCGGTGGCGAAGTCGACCGGCGCGAGCTGGCACGACCCGCGCGAGGACGGTCTGCTCCCCGACCCGTACATCGCGATGGGCCAGACCGCCGAGAACCTGGCCCGCCAGTGGGGTGTGACCCGCCAGGACATGGACGAGTTCGGCGTCCGCTCGCAGAACCTCGCCGAAGAGGCCATCAAGAAGGGCTTCTGGGAGCGCGAGATCACCCCGGTGACGCTCCCCGACGGCACGGTCGTCAGCAAGGACGACGGTCCGCGCGCCGGCGTCACCCTGGAGGCCGTCCAGGCCCTGAAGCCGGTGTTCCGCGAGGACGGCCTGGTCACGGCGGGCAACTGCTGCCCCCTGAACGACGGCGCCGCGGCCCTGGTCATCATGTCCGACACCAAGGCCCGCGAACTCGGCCTGACCCCGCTCGCCCGGATCGTCTCCACCGGCGTCTCCGGCCTCTCCCCCGAGATCATGGGCTACGGCCCGGTGGAGGCCTCCAAGCAGGCCCTCTCCCGCGCCGGTCTGACCATCGACGACATCGACCTGGTCGAGATCAACGAGGCCTTCGCCGCCCAGGTGATCCCCTCGTACCGCGATCTGAACATCCCGCTGGACAAGCTGAACGTCAACGGCGGCGCCATCGCCGTGGGCCACCCCTTCGGCATGACGGGCGCCCGCATCACCACCACGCTGATCAACTCGCTCCAGTTCCACGACAAGCAGTTCGGCCTGGAGACGATGTGCGTCGGCGGCGGCCAGGGCATGGCGATGGTCATCGAACGCCTCAGCTGAGCCTTCCGGCCCTCACCGTCACAGGGTTCCGGGGCGTCACGGCCCCGGAACCCAGCGTGACCCTTTTCCCCGAAGAGCCCGGAACTCCGGACCTCTGGGTCGATTTGTGATCCAATCGCCCCCAGGATGTGACCTATCTCCCTCCACGGAGGGATCTGCGCAGCTCAGAGCCGTTTCAGCACCAAACATGGGCCCCAAATCGATGCCCGTTTCGTGACGTTACGCACTGACAGCTGGTTAGTCCGCCCTTCAAGCTGATGTAGGAAGTCGGGGGTCGACTTTGAACCGGGAGTACGTCAGTGAGCGCCATGCCGATCGCCTTGCTGCTCACCACGGCCGCCACCGCCGTCGTGGGCGTCGTCGTCCTGCGCACCCTCTCGGGGCTGCGCCGACAGGTCGCCGCACTCCATGCCGAGCTGGCCGAGAGCCGGAAGGCGGGTGCGCGGGCCGTGGTCCCGGCGGCCCGTCCGGCCGCCGACACGGAGGAGATACGCGCCGCCGTGGCCGAGGCGCTCGCCGAGGAGCGTGAGCGTGAGCTGGCCGAGGCCCGCGCCTTCTGGGCCGCCCAGGAGACCCGTGACGTCGCCGACGCGCCCTCGCTGCTGGGCCTGTCCGACAGTGATCTGTTCCTGCCCCGGCAGTCCGATTTCGCCGGTCTGGAGCACCTCGAACCGGTGACCGAGCCGAGCCTGGAGGGCGACGAGTTCGCCGGCGAGTCCGCGGAGCTGGCCGCGGCCCGCCGCCGCCACCCCTCCCACCCGGACTTCGTACCGGCGCAGTCCCCGGTCGTGGGCGACCACGAGCGTACGGTCGCCTGTCTGGAGGACCTGGCCGCCTCCCGCACCGAACTGGCCGACGTCCGCCCCGGCCCCCTCGGCACCCTCGACGTCTACGTCTTCGCCGACGGCACCACCCTCTGCATGACCCCCGGCCACCGCGAAACCGCCGACCGCCTCACCACGGCCCTCCACACCGGCGACACCCCCGTCCTCCTGGGCGGCTCAGGCATCTCCGGCGCCTACACCCTGACCTTCCAGTGCGGCGAGGACACGGTCTACATCCTGGCGGACAGGGTCATCGCGTCCCTGTAGGGGACGGTTCCGGTTGCGCTGTCGCGGGGGCCGAATCATTGGGCCGGGGCCGGATTGATCGGGCCGCAGGCCCGAAAAGGGGCGCGGGGCTGTATCGATTTGCGGCTCCGCCGCGTGGGCGCGACCAGCCACAACGAACCCGCACCCGCAAACAAACAACGCACCCCCGAGCTATTAGGCGCCCCTCACACCCCCGCCCTCTTCTGCGCCTCCTCCACCAACGCCACCGCCTCCACCAGCTCCCCCTCATCCACCAGCACCAACGCAAGATCGTTCCCGGCAACGGTCACCTGATCCGCCGCAGCGAACATCCCCGCATCCGGCATCTCCCGAACGGGAGCGTCCACCCCCTCCAACCGCTGCGCACGCAACGCCAACTCCCTGGCCAGCGCCAGCGCCTCCGCGGCGGCCCCCCGTTGCAGCCGGCTCTGCGGCGCGGCCCGCAACCGGTCGGCGAAATGATCCACGGCACGGGTCAACGGCGTCGTATCAAGCACGCCGCGAGAGTACGCGCCCGAACCGGACTGTTGCCAACAGGCCGCCACTCAGGCAACGTGACCTGAAGGACCGGCTTACATTCCCTTTCGTCCGGAGGCGCCGATGTCCCAAGTCTTCTCCGAGGAGACCCATCGCAATCTGCTCGCCCGCATCCCCCACTGCACCGGTCGTGAAGTCTCCGACTGGCTGCGCAAAGTCGATGAAGGCCCCGCTCTCTTCAACTTCGAGGAGAAGGTCAGCTGGCTCCGGCACGAGTACGACCTCGCGTACGGCCACGCCAAAGCGATCGTTCACGAGTACGACCTGAGGAGGGCCGCCAGGAAGCTCCGCTAGGGCAGCCGAAAAACTACGAAGGGCCCCCGAACCTGGTGGTTCGGGGGCCCTTCAACGATTACCGGAGCGCTGAGCAGCCGTTCTAGTCGTCGCCGCTGAAGATGGCGACCAGCCTCAGCATCTCGATGTAGATCCACACGAGGGTCATGGTCAGACCGAACGCGGCGAGCCAGGCCTCGTCGCGGGGGGCGCCGTAGGCGATGCCGTCCTCGATCTGCTTGAAGTCGAGGGTCAGGAAGAACGCGCCGAGCAGGATCGCGATGATGCCGACGACGGCGCCGAGCGGGCCCATGCTGCGCAGTCCGCCGTCAGGGGCGAGACCGAAGACGACCAGCAGCAGGTTGACCGCGAGGACCAGGATGAAGGCGATCGCGATGGTCATGCCGATACGGGCGTAGCGCGCGGTGACCCGAATCCAGCCCGCCTTGTAGACCAGGAGGGTGGCGCCGGAGACGGCCATCGTGCCGAGCACCGCCTGGAAGGGCGCACCGCTCCACTGCGAGTTGAACATCTCGCTGAGCACACCGAGGAAGACACCCTCGAAGGCGGCGTACGTCAGGATCAGCGCGGGCGAGGCCTTGCGCTTGAAGGACTGCACCATGGCGAGGACGAACGCGATGAGCGCGGCGCCGACGGCCAGGCCGTAGCTACTGGGCGAGACCGGCAGGAGGGCCCAGGCGAGGACCGCGCCGACGACGACCGTGCCGAGCGTCATGGCCGAGCGGACGACGACGTCGTCCATGGTCATGGCGCCGGAGCGGACCGGTGCCTGCGGCGGGGCGCCCTGGGGGGCCTGCTGGGCGTAGGGGTTCGTCGCGTACGGGTTCGCGCCCTGCTGGGCGTAGGGGTTGCCCTGGGTACCGACAGCTGCTCCCCCGGCCTGCGGCGCGGTGTTGAAGCCCGCGTAGCCGTTGTCGCGGCTGAACCCCCGTCGCGAGAAGACCGGGTTGCTGCTCCTCATTTCACTCCTCCATGGCCACCCTGCGTGGCCTTGGCTCAAGAGTAATAGGTAGGCAAAGGATTGACTCTAGTGCTTGGGGAGGATCTTTCCCTGCCATGTCGTCGAACACGCTACGCGTCTCCGTGATTCCCCGCCCCGCCGCCCTCAACCCATGACCAACCCGGTACACAGCCGCGACCGGCAGGAGATCGGCCGGAGATCGGCCGCCGGGTGTCCACGCCGTGGAGAGTGCCGCCCGCCCCCGCTGTTCGAACCGTATGGATACCGCGGGGGGTCCCCGGGGGGGCGGCGGTCGTGCGTGGGCTGGGGGAAAATGTTCGGTGTTTGTCGGAGGTGCCCAGAGCCGGACTTGAACCGGCACGCCCGCGAGGGGCAGCGAGGTTTAAGCTCGCCGTGTCTGCATTCCACCATCTGGGCAGGCCATGGGCTCCGCGCTTGAGTAACTGAGCCTATCGGGAGCCTTCCCCCGAACAGCGGAAGGGCGGACCGATGTTGTCTTATTTTATTGACGTCTGAGGGTGCATCAGCCCACGGAACGCGCCATCCGCACTTGCCAATAGCCTTGCGGACGGCACCACTCGGCGTATGCGGAATGACGGAATTTCACCGCCCGAACGAGCGGTCTCCGCGAGGTTTACACGGTGACGCGGTGACTCGTGTCGATCCCCCGTCCCCCACAACCGCACGCGTTCTCTCCCCCACACCACCCTCACGACCGCGCTCAGGGGCCGCCGTCATACCCAGGTATGACACAGCCTCGGGGCCGTCCGTCGGAAGTCTGCCCCCAAGACCGGAACTGCGACTGACTACACGGCGGCCCTCTGTCACGACGATGGAGACATCACCGAACGCCGTCGTCCGGACAGGAGTCCCGACCGTGACCACCACTCCCCTCGTCGACCGTGCCACCACCGTGGCCGCCCGTGCCACGGACCTGTCGAAGGTCTATGGGCAGGGTGAGACCCGGGTGGTCGCCCTCGACCGGGTGACCGTCGACTTCCGGCAGGCGGAGTTCACCGCGATCATGGGCCCCTCGGGATCGGGGAAGTCCACGCTGATGCACTGCGTGGCCGGCCTGGACACCTTCTCCTCCGGGTCCGTGCGCATCGGTGACACCGAGCTGGGATCGCTGAAGGACAAGCAGCTCACCAAGTTGCGCCGGGACAAGATCGGGTTCATCTTCCAGGCGTTCAATCTGCTGCCGACGCTGACCGCGTTGGAGAACATCACCCTCCCGATGGACATCGCGGGCCGCAAGCCGGACAGGCGGTGGCTCGACTCCGTGATCGGGATGGTGGGCCTGGCCGACCGGCTCGGCCATCGGCCCGCGCAGTTGTCCGGCGGCCAGCAGCAGCGGGTCGCCGTGGCGCGGGCGCTCGCCTCACGCCCCGAGATCATCTTCGGGGACGAGCCGACGGGCAACCTCGATTCGCGGTCGGGCGCCGAGGTGCTGGGGTTCCTGCGCAACTCCGTACGGGAGTTGGGGCAGACCGTGGTGATGGTGACGCACGACCCGGTGGCCGCGGCGTACGCGGACCGGGTGGTGTTCCTCGCGGACGGGCGGATAGTCGACGAGATGCAGGCACCTACCGCCGACTCGGTGCTGGACCGCATGAAGCGCTTCGACGCCAAGGGGCGCACCAGCTAAGGGCTGCGCCGCGTCGCCCCCGCCGAAGAGCTCGGGAAGTCGGGGTGCGTTGGCGAGTGCGGGTTGCCTGTGGTTGCTCGCGCCGTTCCCCGCGCCCCTTAAAAACATGGGGTGACCCCAGATCTTTCAGGGGCGCGGGGCTGTGTTCGATATGCGGCTCCGCCGCGTGGGCGCGACCAGCCCCCACCCACCCGCAGCCGCCAACGCACCCTGCAACCCGTGCTCTCAGGCGACCGAAATCACTCATCCTCAACCCCGAACAGGGACCCCCAATGTTCCGTACCGCCCTGCGCAACGTGCTCGCGCACAAGGCCAGGCTGTTGATGACCGTGCTCGCCGTGATGCTCGGAGTGGCCTTCGTGTCGGGCACGTTGGTGTTCACGAACACGATCTCCCAGGCGCTGCAGAAGAGTTCGGCCAAAGGCTTCGACCACGTGGATGTGGCGATCAGGCCGGAGGGCCGGGCGAACGAAGGCGGCGCGGTCGCCGAACAGCCCCAGCTGACGCCCGGGTTGCTGGAGAAGATCGAGCGGGCGCCCGGCGTCGAGTCGGCGCTCGGTGTGGTCAGCGGCTTCACCGCGCTCGCCGACAAGGACGGCAAGCTGATCGGCGGCGGCTTCCAGTCGCAGGGCGGGAACTTCTGGGGGACCGACGACCCCAGGTATCCGATACAAGCCGGCGGTCGCGCTCCCGAGGGGCAGGACGAGGTCGCCATCGACGCCAGGACCGCCGAGCGCGGCGGATACGAGGTCGGGGACCGGGTCCGGCTCTCGGTCGACGGGCCCGTCCTCACCCCGACCGTCACCGCGATCTTCACCACCGACGACGGCAATGTCGCCGCCGGTGGCAGCCTCGCCCTCTTCGACACGGCCACCGCGCAGAAGCTCTTCCACATGGAGGGCCGGTACGACGAGATCGACGTGCGGGCGGCGGCCGGCACCAGCCAGACGCGGCTGAAGGCGGCGGTCGAGAAGGTCGTGCCCGCCGGTACCGGGTCCGTGACCACGGCGGCGAAACTCGCCGACGACCAGGCCGAGATGATCGCCTCGTCGATGAGCGGGCTGAAGAACGGTCTGCTGGTGTTCGCGGGGATCGCCCTGTTCGTGGGCACGTTCATCATCGCCAACACCTTCACGATGCTGGTCGCCCAGCGCACCAAGGAGCTGGCGCTGCTGCGCGCGGTGGGTGCCTCGCGGCGTCAGGTGACGCGGTCGGTGCTGATCGAGGCGTTCGTGGTGGGCGCGATCGCGGCGGTCGCCGGACTCGCCGCCGGTGTCGGCATCGGCGCCGGTATGCGCTCCCTGATGGGCGCCCTGGACGCGACCGTTCCGGACGGCCCGCTGATCGTCTCGCCCGGCACGATCGCCACCGCCCTGCTGGTCGGTGTGCTGATCACCATGCTGGCCGCCTGGCTGCCGGGCCGGCGCGCGGCGAAGATCCCGCCGGTGGCCGCGATGAGCAGCGTCCACGCGCAGGCCACGACCAGGTCCCTCGTCGTACGGAACACCATCGGCGCCCTCTTCTCGGGCGCGGGTGTCGCCACCGTCCTGTACGCCACCACGATGGAGGGCTCGGACGGACAGGCCCCGATGGGCTTCGGCGCCGTGCTCCTGATCATCGGCGTCTTCGTCCTCACCCCCCTGCTCTCCCGGCCGTTGATCGCCGCCGCCGCTCCGCTGATGCGGGTGTTCGGTGTCTCCGGCAAGCTCGCCCGGCAGAACTCCGTGCGCAATCCGCGCCGTACGGCCGCCACCGCCTCGGCCCTGATGATCGGTCTGACGCTGATCACGGGCATGACGGTGATGGCGGGCAGTCTGCAGACGGCGATCGACAAGATGGCCGCCGACGCGATCAAGGCCGACTACGTGGTGTCGATGGCCAACGGCAACTTCCTCTCCCCCGATGTGGAGAAGAAGCTCGCGGCCGCCGAGGGCGTCACCGCGACCTCGCCGCTGCGCAACGCCGAGTCCGTGATCGGCGACGAGACCGAGTACCTCACCGGGGTCAACGGCTCCGCGATCGGCGAGCTCACCAACCTGACCCTCGACAGCGGGTCGTTCAAGGTCGGCGGCACGGACGTGGTCGTGGACGCGGACACCGCGAAGCGGCGCGGCTGGAAGGCCGGTTCGACGTTCACGGCCGCGTTCGAGGGCGGCGAGAAGCAGCGGCTGACGGTCGCCGGGGTCTATGAGGGCAACGAACTGCTGCGCGGCGTCCTGCTGGACAACGCCACGCTCGACGAGCGGCTGCCCGCCGACGCCGACCCGGCCGATATGCAGGTCATGGTCAAGACCTCGGCCGGGGCCTCGGACGCCACCAAGGACCGGCTGGAGAAGGCCCTCGGTGACAACCCGGCCATCCAGGTCCAGTCCAAGAAGGATGTCTCCCACCAGATCGCCAGCATGTTCACCCTGGTGCTGAACATGCTGTACGGCCTGCTGGCCATGGCCGTGATCGTCGCCGTCCTCGGCGTCATCAACACCCTCGCGATGTCCGTCTTCGAGCGCTCCCAGGAGATCGGCATGCTCCGCGCGATCGGTCTGGACCGCCGGGGCATCAAGCGGATGGTCCGGCTGGAGTCTTTGGTCATCTCCCTCTTCGGCGGTGTCCTCGGCATAGGCCTCGGCGTCTTCTTCGGCTGGGCCGCCGGTGAACTGCTCGCCGCCAGGATGCCGACCTACGAACTGGTCCTGCCCTGGGCCCGGATGGCCGTCTTCCTCCTCCTGGCCGCCACGGTCGGCATCCTGGCCGCCCTCTGGCCCGCGCGCCGGGCGGCCAGGCTGAACATGCTGACGGCGATCAAGTCGGAGTGACCGGACCGTCAGCAGCCGTCGCGGGAAGGCCGTTCAGGTGGCCCGTGCGCCCCAGGTGCGGGTCCTGAGCGGCAGCCCCGACTCCCCTCCCTCCGGTGTCCGTACCGCCAGTACCTGGTTGACGCCGATGCGGTTGCGCTCGAAGGCGAGCGCGCAGGCGGCCATGTAGAGCCGCCAGACACGGGCGCGGTTCGGGCCGGTCAGCGAGACGGCCCGGGCCCACTCCGTCTCCAGGTTGGTGACCCAGGCGCGCAGGGTCAGGCCATAGTGCTCGCGCAGGGACTCCACGTCCCGGACCTCGAACCCGGCGCGTTCGAGCTGGGTCACGGTGGTGCCGATCGGGGCGAGTTCGCCGTCGGGGAAGACATACGCGTCGATGAACCCGTCGAGCGAGTACGCGCCCTCGTCGTGCTGCGGGCGCCGCGAGATCTGATGGTTCAGCAGCCGCCCGCCGGGCGCGAGCAGCGCGTACAGGTCCTCGGCGTACTCCAGATACTTGTCGGCGCCCACGTGCTCGGCCATCCCGATGGAGGAGACGAAGTCGTACGGCCCGTCGCCGACGTCCCGGTAGTCCTGCACCCGGATCTCGACGCGATCGGTCAGCCCCTCGTCGGCGACCCGCTTACGGGCGTACGCGGCCTGCTCCTGCGAGAGCGTGATCCCGACGACGTGGACGCCGTACTCCCGGGCGGCGTGCACGGCCATCGAGCCCCAGCCGCAGCCGACGTCCAGGAGGCGCCGGCCGGGGGTGAGGCCGAGTTTGCGGCAGACGAGGTCGAGTTTGTCGTGCTGGGCGGCTTCGAGGGTGGTGTCGTGCGGGGAGGCCCAGTAGGCGCAGGAGTACACCATGGACGGGCCGAGGACGAGTTCGTAGAAGTCGTTGCCGACGTCGTAGTGGTGGCTGACGGCGCGTTGGTCGCTGCGGCGGGTGTGCCGGTGGCGGGTACGGCGGACCTCCTCGGGGGGCGGCTCCGGCGGCACGAGCACGGCGGGGCCGGCCAGCCGCAGCAGGCCCTTGACGGCCGCCCGTACCTCCGGGTCGCGCAGGGCCTCACCGAGGCCCCGGGCGGCGCCCTCGTCCCGCTCCCACACGTGTTCGGCCATCAGGTCCAGTACGGCGTACAGGTCGCCGTCGACGGCCAGGTCTCCGGCGACCCAGGCCCGGGCCAGGCCCAGTTCGCCCGGCTTCCACAGGAGGCGGCGCAGGGCCCTGCGGTTGCGCACGACGAGGGTGGGGGCCGAGGGGGGGCCGGCCTCGGAGCCGTCCCAGGCCCGCAGGCGGACGGGGAGGGGGGTTTCCAGTGCCTGTTCGAGCAGAGCCTTCAGCCGCGGCGCGGCGTCCTGCATGGTGCACACCTCCGTGACGAACGATCCCGGAATGTCCAGTCACCACGTAAACATCTGCGAGGCCCTGACGCAGTCCCCCGTATGCGTTACAGATCGATGTCGCCCCCGCCGCCCCTACCCGTCCCATCCCCAGGGGCTGCGCCCCTTCGACCCCGCCCAATGACTCGGGGGACGGGCTTGTCGGGCGGGTGCGGGTGGTGTGTGGTCGCTCGCGCAGTTCCCCGCGCCCCTGAAAAGCGGGGCTGCGCCCCGACTTTTCAAGGGGCCGCAGGCCTCCTTGAAGGGGCGCGGGGAACTGCGCGACAAGCCCCCACTCACCCGCAGCCGCCACACCCCACGCACCCCCGAGTTCCTAGGCGCCCCCGAAAACCCCGAAGGGCCCCCGCACCACGGATGGCGGGGGCCCTTCGGGCTGGTCGGGGACCTGAGGTCAGGAGGCCTTGGCCTTCTCGGCCTCCGGCTTGGCGGCGGCGGCCGGCGCGGGAGCCGGCTTCGCGGCCTCGTAGAACTCCTCGCGCGGGTGCTCCATCGCGCCGAGGGAGACGACCTCGCGCTTGAGGAACATCGCGAGGGTCCAGTCGGCGAAGACGCGGACCTTGCGGTTCCAGGTCGGCATGGCCAGACCGTGGTAGCCGCGGTGCATGTACCACGCCAGGCGGCCGCGCAGCTTGATCTTCATCTTGCCCATGACGATCATCGCGACGCCCTTGTGGAGGCCGAGACCGGCCACCGCGCCCTTGTTGGAGTGCGCGTACTCCTTCTGTGGGAAGCCCCGCATGCCGGAGACCACGTTGTCGCCGAGGACGCGGGCCTGACGCAGCGCGTGCTGGGCGTTCGGCGGGCACCAGGCGTTCTCGACACCGGCCTTGCGGGCGGCGACATCGGGCACCTGGGCGTTGTCACCGGCGGCCCAGATGTAGTCGGTGCCCTGGACCTGGAGGGTCGGGGCGGTGTCGACGTGACCACGGGGGCCGAGCGGGAGGCCGTAGCGGGCCAGCACCGGGTTCGGCTTGACGCCGGCGGTCCACACGATCGTGTTGGAGTCGACCTCCAGGCCGTTCTTCAGCACGACGTGGCCGTCGACGCAGGACTCCATGGAGGTGGAGAGGTAGACCTCGACCCCGCGGCCCTCCAGGTGCTCCTTGCCGTACAGGCCGAGCTTGGGGCCGACCTCGGGGAGGATCTTGTCGGCGGCGTCGACGAGGACGAAGCGCATGTCCTCGCGGGAGACGTTCTTGTAGTACTTGGCCGCGTCCCGGGCCATGTCCTCGACCTCGCCGATGGTCTCGGCGCCGGCGAAGCCACCGCCGATGAAGACGAAGGTCAGCGCCTTGCGGCGGACCTCCTCATCGGTCGTGGAGTCGGCCTTGTCGAGCTGCTCCAGCACGTGGTTGCGCAGGCCGATGGCCTCCTCGATGCCCTTCATACCGATGCCCTGCTCGGCGAGGCCGGGGATCGGGAAGGTGCGGGAGACCGCACCGAGCGCGATCACCAGGTAGTCGAAGGGCAGCTCGTACGCCTCGCCGACCAGCGGCGCGACGGTGGCGACCTTGCGGTCCTGGTCGATGGTGGTGACCCGGCCGGTGAGGACCTCCGCCTTGGGGAGCACGCGTCGCAGCGGGACGACGACGTGACGCGGGGAGATGCTGCCGGCGGCGGCTTCGGGGAGGAAGGGCTGGTAGGTCATGTACGACCGGGGGTCGACGACCGTGACGGTCGCCTCGCCGTAGCGCATCTTCTTGAGGATGCGCCGAGCTGCGTACAGGCCTACGTACCCACCGCCTACTACGAGGATCCTGGGACGCTCCGTGGTGCTCATGCCATCGAGTATGTACCCGCCATCAGGGGGGTGCTCGTGCGCCCCTTCACAAGCTTCGGCAGGCCCTCTGCTACACTGCGCGACCCCCGTGACCCAGATCATGGCCGAACAGGGGAACCAGCGTGTGGGGCGGACCGTTGTCAATGGCGCGTGAACTGCCGTTCCGGGCCCTCGACCCCCCGGAACCACCCCTGGGTTTCACCCTGACGGGACCCCGGCGAAACCCCCTCGGCAACGCCCGGTTGACCTGCCGGAGACCCCGAAGTCTCTGCGGAGCCTCAAAACGTCGCCCAACAGGGCCGATTCTCTTGTGAAGAACTTCACGAAGTTTCTCGGCGGCGCATCGACGAGGGGTGCCGAACCGCCCCTCGGACGCGCTCAGACGTTATCCGAACTGCTCAGGAGAGGCTACCGGCCAGTAGTTAACACTTGCTCACAAGCGCCTCGCCGCCACGGGGAGGACCCGGCGGGCTATAGGGCCTGTCGTTTGGATCATGCCTGGGCCGCAGGGCGTGGCACGCACATCTGCGGCGTCAAGGCACCGTGGCCCGAAGTCGGCCTGATCCAAACGACAGGCCCTAGGCGATGGACCAGGCGATTCCATCCAGAATGTCGTGTTCGCTCACCACGACCTCCGCCGCGCCGATCCGCTCCATGATCGCGAGCAGGACGAGGGCGCCGGCGGCGATCACATCCACCCGGCCCGGGTGCATCGACGGCACGGCGGCCCGCTCGGCGTGGGTGGACCGCAGCAGCCACTCGGTGATCTCGCGGACGCGGTCGTGGGAGACCCGGGAGTGGTGGATGGCCTCCGAGTCGTACTCGGGCAGGTCCTGGGCGATCGCGGAGATCGTCGTGACCGAACCGGCCAGTCCCACCAGGGTGTGGGCCTCCCGCAGCGGCACGGTCTGCTCCGCGAGGTCGAGGGCGGCCTCGATGTCGGCCCGGATCGCGGCGACCTCGTCGGGGCCCGGCGGATCGATGACGGCACCGTCGCGGACGAGGTGCCGCTCGGTCATCCGGACACAGCCGATGTCCACGGAACGGGCGCCCCGCACTTGGCCGTCACCGACCACGAACTCGGTGGAGCCGCCGCCGATGTCGACGACCAGGAACGGCTTGGCCAGGTCGTCACGCCCCAACAGCTCCCTCGTGGCGCCGGTGAAGGAGAACTCGGCCTCCTGGTCGCCGGAGATCACCTCGGGCTCGACACCGAGGATGTCCAGGACACCGCGTACGAAGTCGTCCCGGTTCTCGGCGTCGCGGGAGGCGGAGGTCGCGACGAAGCGGAGGCGTTCGGCGCCGTGCTCCTTGATGATCGCGGCGTACTCACGGCAGGCGGCGAAGGTCCGCTCCAGTGCCTCCGGCGCCAGCCGGCCCGTACGGTCGACGCCCTGGCCGAGGCGGACGATGGTCATCCGCCGGTCCAGATCGACGAGTTCGCCCGTCCGAGGGTCCGCGTCGGCGACGAGGAGACGGATGGAGTTCGTACCGCAGTCGATGGCGGCGACACGGGTCACTGGTCGGCCTCCGCTTCCGCCGGAACCACACACGGGCCCTTGGCCCACCACTCCGGGAGCATCTCGATCGCCTCGTCGCCGAGCGGGTTGACGCCGGGGCCGGCCGCCAACGAGTGGGCCACGAGTACATGCAGGCACTTCACACGGTCCGGCATACCGCCCGCGCTCGGGAAGCCCTTCAGCTCCTCGATCTCGTCGCGGCGGCGGATGTAGTCCTCGTGGGCGGCCCGGTAGGCGGCGGCCAGCTCCTCGTCCTTCGCCAGCCGCTCGGTCATCTCCTTCATCACGCCGTTCGCCTCCAGCGTGCCGATCGCCGAGGCGGCGCGCGGACACGTCAGGTAGTACGTCGTGGGGAAGGGCGTGCCGTCGGGGAGCCGGGGCGCCGTCTCGACCACGTCCGGCTGTCCGCACGGGCAGCGGTGCGCGATCGCGCGCAGACCGCGCGGCGGACGGCCCAACTGCTGCTGGAAGGCCTCGACATCGGCGTCGGTGGGCTCGGTGCGGGGAGTGGAAGGAGGGGGCGTTTGCATACCTGTACGTAAGTCCTCTGGAGCTACTGGAGCTGTTCGATTCACTGCTGGTCGGCCGGGGCGACCGGGGCGGCGGCGTCGGCCTTGTCGACACCGTCCCAGACATTGGTGTACCAGGGGAGGTCGGCCGCCCCCTGGGTCGTACGGGACTGCTTGGCCGCGTCCGGGTCGATCATCGTGTAACCCGTCTCGCCGGGCATCACATAGTGCAGCCGCTCCCGGATGCGCTGCTCGGCGTACGAGTCGTCCTTCCAGCGCGCCTTGAGGTCGCGCAACTCCTCCACACGCTCGCGCGCCTCCTGCCGCTGCCGCTGCATGTCGGCGATCTCGGCGCGCTGGGAGACGTACTGCCTTATGGGATACGCGAGGGCCACGATCATCGAGCAGAGGACGAGGGCGAGCAGCGCGGCCCGGCCGGTGAGCCGGGAGCGACGGGCCTGGCGCTTGGTCTGGGAGCGGTAGACCCGCGCGGCCGTCTGCTCACCGAGCAGCTTGATACGGGTCGCGGTGGAGAAGCGGTCCCGGTCCCGGTCCTTCACGGCCATGTCCCGCGTCCCCTTCTTCTGCTGCCCTGCTGCTGCGTGTACGCGCGTACGTCCCCGCACACGGTACGGGACCGGGTACGGGGACGTATGTACGACGCTTCCTGCTTGCCGTCCTGCTTGGGCTCAGCCCTTGCTGTGCTTAATAGTTCGCAGAGCGAAACCGGGGGAAGGCCGAGCGGCCCGCGTACACGGCGGCGTCGTCGAGGATCTCCTCGATGCGGAGCAGCTGGTTGTACTTGGCGACGCGGTCCGAGCGGGCCGGGGCGCCGGTCTTGATCTGGCCGCAGTTCACGGCGACGGCGAGGTCGGCGATGGTGACGTCCTCGGTCTCGCCGGAGCGGTGGGACATCATGCACTTGAAGCCGTTGCGCTGGGCCAGCTCGACGGCGTCCAGGGTCTCGGTGAGCGAGCCGATCTGGTTGACCTTGACGAGCAGCGCGTTGGCCGCGCCCTCCTCGATGCCACGGGCGAGGCGCTCGGGGTTGGTGACGAAGAGGTCGTCGCCGACGAGCTGGACCTTGTCGCCGAGGCGCTCGGTGATGGTCTTCCAGCCGTCCCAGTCGTCCTCGAACAGCGGGTCCTCGATGGAGACGAGCGGGTACGCGTCGACGAGCTCGGCGTAGTAGTCCGTCATCTCGGCGGCGGTGCGCTCCTTGCCCTCGAAGACGTAGACGCCGTCCTTGTAGAACTCGGAGGCGGCGACGTCGAGTGCCAGGGCGATCTGCTCGCCGGGGGTGTAGCCGGCCTCGTTGACGGCCTCAAGGATGAGGTCGAGGGCGGCGCGGTTGGAGTCGAGGTTCGGGGCGAAGCCGCCCTCGTCGCCGAGACCGGTGTTGAGGCCCTTGCGCTTCAGGACCTTCTTGAGGGTGTGGTAGACCTCGGCGCCCCAGCGCAGGGCCTCGGAGAAGGACTCCGCGCCGATCGGGGCGATCATGAACTCCTGGATGTCCACGTTGGTGTCGGCGTGCGAGCCGCCGTTCAGGATGTTCATCATCGGCACCGGGAGCAGGTGCGCGTTGGGGCCGCCCAGGTAGCGGAAGAGCGGGAGGTCGCTGGCCTCGGAGGCGGCGTGGGCGACGGCGAGGGAGACGCCGAGGATGGCGTTGGCGCCGAGGGAGCCCTTGTTGTCGGTGGCGTCCAGGTCGAACATCGCCTGGTCGATCAGGCGCTGCTCGGTGGCGTCGTAGCCGACGAGCTCCGGGCCGATCTGCTCGATGACCGCGAGGACGGCCTTCTCGACACCCTTGCCGAGGTAGCGGCCCGGGTCGCCGTCACGCAGCTCGATGGCCTCGAAGGCACCGGTGGAGGCGCCGGACGGAACGGCGGCACGACCCGTGCTGCCGTCGTCGAGGCCGACCTCGACCTCGACCGTGGGGTTGCCTCGGGAGTCCAGGATTTCCCGGGCTACGACGACGTCGATGGACGGCACGAGCATCTCCTTCTTGGATGTGACGCGTTGGTGCGAGGCCGCGTGGGCCATGCGACTAGAGCCTAACCGCCCCGGGGCCGTCGGCAGCCGACCGACCGTCTCGTGGACAGAGAGACGGGTCCCATTGTTCCAGAGCGGAACAAAGGGGGGTGTACGGGAGTGGGCCGGCAGATGAAGAGAAGGAGGAGCGGCGCAGGGGTGGAGAGCGGAAGAGGGGTGGAGAGGGGCGGGGGAAGAAAAAAGCCCCGCCCCGGTGCGTACGGGGGAATGCGCACCGAGGCGGGGAGCCCGTGGGGGACGGGGGTGGCCCGCACGAGGTCTTCACTATGGAGGACACGGATGTGCGCGGGCTGTGGTTCAGCTGAGGAGCGGCCAATTTTTCTGGACTCAGCCGAACCGTCCGGCCACCGGCCCGGCCTGGGCCGGACCGGCGGGGCACCGGCTCGCGCCGGGCCGTCGTCAGCTCAGGTGGAGCTGCTGGCCGGGGTAGATGAAGTCGGCGTCGTCGATGATGTCCTTGTTCAGCTCGAAGAGCTTCTCCCAGCCGCCCTCGACGTTCTTCTTCTCGGCGATGCCGCTGAGGGTGTCACCCTTGACGACCTTGTACTCGCCGTCGCCCTTCTTGACCTTCTTGCCGGTCGGGGTCTCGACGGTGGCGCGCTCGGAGGAGCGGGAGGCGCGGGTCTCCTGGGCGCTCTCCGAGGTGGAGCCGGAGGTCGAGCCGCTGTTCGAGGACGAGCTGCTCGAACCGGAGTCCGTGTTCGAGGAACCGCTGTCGGAGGAGGCCGAGCCGCCGTCGTACGCGGCGCTGGACAGGCCCGTGCCGCAGACCGGCCAGGCGCCCTTGCCCTGGCCTGCGAGGACCTTCTCGGCTATCTCGATCTGCTGGGCCTTGGTGGCCTGGTCGGCGGTGGAGGCGTACTGCGTACCGCCGTACGCGGCCCAGGTGGAGGCGGAGAACTGCAGACCGCCGTAGTAGCCGTTGCCGGTGTTGATGGACCAGTTGCCGCCGGACTCGCACTGGGCGACGGCGTCCCACTCGGAGGCGGTGGCGGCGGAGGCGCTGCCGGCCGCGATCAGCGGGGCGGCGACGGCGGCGGCACCGGTGACGCCGACGACGGCGATGGCGCGGGCGGCCTTGCTCGGGCGGCGGTGCTTGCCCTTGCTGGAAAACAGCATGGAGTGATCCCCTCACCGACGCCTGCGAGGTGAGCTGTCGGGTTCGGGCCGGTTGAGTTGCCCGGCCGCGCATGCTCGCCTTTCGGCTCACATCGCACGGCTTCACCCCGAGCCGGTTCCCGCGACCGAGACCCCGAAGGGCCTCAACCGCCGGACCCGGCACTTACCTTGGGTCCCCCGCTCCTGCCAACGGCGCTTGACGCGACGACTGTTCCACGCGGCCGTCGGCAGGATTCGGCGTGACGACCGCAAGGGCCCGCTGTGGGCGAGCAGTCACGACCGTAAACACGTGAATCGGCGAATCCCAAAGCGGAATGGGGGATCTGTGATTCATCTCCCACCGAGATCAAAACGGGCATTCAGGGGCGAACCATGACCCGAACTGCCGCTACCTTTCGCCCGTTTCGACAGCGACTTCAAGGGTCTGACCGGGAACGATGTGGTCCGGGTCGGTTCCAACCGTGCCCTCGTTCTCGGAGTACAGCTCACGCCACCCGCCAGGGAGGTCAAGGGAGTCGGCGATCGACGTCAAAGTGTCCCCGGCGCGGACGGTGTACGAGGCGAAGGCGGCGTCGACGGCATCGCGGGCGACATCACGCGCGGCGCCCCGGGCCGCGTCGGCGGCACGGGCGGCGTGACGGCCGGAGGACGAGGAGTCGACGGAGGAATCGGCACCGGAGTCACCGGCCGCGCCCTCGTCGGCGCTCGCGCCCCGATGGCGACCGGCACCGGCGTCACCGCCCTCACCGGACGAAGCGCTGTCGTTCTGCCTCGAGTTGCCCGACTCGTCACCCGTTGCGCCTCCTGTGGATGAGCTGTCGGACCCCCGTGAATCGTCGCCGGCGGAGCCGTCGGAACCATCGGAGTCATTCGAGCCGGTGTCACCCTTGACGGAGTCCTCGTCGGCCTTCTTCGGCGAATCGGATACTCCGGATGACTCGGACGACTCGGACGACTCGGATGACTCAGGCGATTCGGCCGACTTCGGAGACTCGCTCGAATCAGATGAACCGGATGAACCAGATGAGCTGGACGAACCGGTGGAATCAGTCGAACCGGAGGAACCGGAGAAATCATCCGAGTTCGACAAGCCGTCATCCGCGACGCCGGTGTCGACGTCGGCGGAACCGTCGTCGCCATCGAGGTTGTGGAGCAGACCGCAGGTGGACCAGACACCGACGCCCTGGTCAGCGAGGATTTTCTCGGCGACTGCGATTTGCTGCGAACGGCTCGCCTGGTCGGGGCTGGTGGCGTAGTCGAGGCCGCCGTAGCTCTCCCAGTTCGCCTGGGAGATCTGAAGACCGCCGTAGCGTCCGTTGCCGGTGTCCGCGCTCCAGGCGCCGCCGCTCTCGCACTCCGCGACCTGGTCCCAGGTGGTTCCGCTGGCCGCGCTCGCGCCGGTGGCGCCGAGGAGCGGGATGGCGATGGCGGAGCCGGTCACTCCGGCCGCGACGAGAAGAGCAGGGGCCTGACGGGGGCGACGGTGACGACCGTTCCCGGAGAGCATGCGGTTGCCTTTCACGCGACAGCGGTGGCCCGTGCGAGGGATGTGGTGGGCCTTCGCACTGATGCGTGAACGTATCGGCAGTCGATCACTTGTCACAAGTCAATGCAGTACAGATCACGTGAAGATCACAGACTTGAGGGTGTGTCATGTTTCGGTGCCGTGCGGGGTACTGCTATCGGCCGCCCGAACCGGCGTGAACTCCACGGGAAGTGTGCGCAAGCCTCGCATGATGAGCCCCCCGCGCCATCTCAAATCGGCTGAATCCACCGCGAGTCGGAGATCCGGGAGACGGGTGAGCAGGGTCGCGAGCGCGGTCTGGCCTTCGAGACGGGCGAGGGGGGCGCCGAGGCAGTAGTGAATGCCGTGGCCGTAACCGAGGTGCTGGTTGTCACGGCGGGAGAGGTCGAGGGTGTCGGGGTGGGTGAACCGGGCCGGGTCGCGGTCGGCTGCGGCGAGGACGACGAGGACGGGGTCGCCGGGGGCGATGTCCTGGCCGCCGATGGTGAGGGGCTCGGTCGCGAAGCGCCAGGTGGCGAGTTCGACGGGGCCGTCGTAGCGGAGGAGTTCCTCGACACCGGTTTCGAGGAGGCCGGTCTCGCCCGCTGAGAGGGAGTTCTGGAGGCGGGCGCGCTGGTCGGGGTGGGTGAGGAGGGCGTAGGTGCCGTTGCCGATGAGGTTGACGGTCGTCTCGAAGCCGGCGAAGAGGAGGATGAAGGCCATGGCGGCGGCCTCGTTCTCGGTGAGGTGCTCGCCGTGGTCGGAGGCCCGGATGAGGCCGGAGATGAGGTCTTCGCCGGGGGTGGGGTCGGTGGGGAGGGCCTCGCGTTTGCGGTGGATGAGGTCGGCGAGGTAGCCGCGCATCTTCTTGACCGACCGGGCGACCCCGCCGCGCGGGCCCCCGCCGTGCCGGATCATCATGCCCGCCCAGTCCCGGAAGTCGTCCTGGTCCTCGCGGGGGACGCCGAGCAGGTCGCAGATCGCGTAGATGGGGAGGGGGAAGGCGAACTCATGGATGAGATCCGCCTCGCCCTTGGCCGCGAACCGGTCGATGAGGTGGTCGGTCAACTCCTGGACCCTGGGGGCGAATTCGGCGACTCGGCGAGGGGTGAAGGCCTTGGAGACCAGCCGACGGAGCCTCGTGTGATCCGGCGGATCGATATTGAGCAGATGCGTCATCAACTCGGCCTTGCGTTCACCGGGGATGCCCGTCTTCCCCTTGGCGTGCGCGGGCTCGTCGTGATGCGCCGGGTTCTTGGAGAGGCGGGCGTCGGCGAGGGCCTGCTTGGCGTCTCCGTAGCGGGTGACCAGCCATGCCTCCACGCCACTGGGGAGCGTGGTGCGATGCACCGGGGCATGCTCCCTGAGCCAGGCGTACGCCGGGTACGGGTTGGTGGCGAACTCCCAGGTGAAGAGTTCGGGGGCGCCGGCAGGGGTGGGGTGGGGCTGGTTGGTCACTCGGTGACGGTATCGGGCTGGCCGGTGGGCTGGCCGGTGGGCTGGTCGGTGGAGGGGACGGGCAGCGGGCTCAGGCGTCTCATCGCGTAGTAGTGGTCCAGTTCGGCGGCTTTGTGCAGCCACCGGTCGGCTTCCTCGGCGTTTCCGCGGTTGCGCAGGTGCTTCGAGAGCCAGTACGCGGCGTCGCCGCTCCCTCGCACGGCCTCCTGGCGCAGCAGTTCTTCGCCCTCCTCCACCGCTCCCGTGTGGAGGAGGAGGTTTCCGAGGTTCCGGGAGGCCGCAGGGTGACCCAACTCCTCCGCTCTGCGGTAGAGCTGTTCCACCTCCACGTCGTGGCCGCCCAGGCGGTGCAGGAAGACGGCGAGCGAGTGCACGCCATCGGGCTCTTCCAACTCGGCACCACGACGGAGCCAGTACTCCGCGTCACCCTTGTTGCCCCTGTAGGAGAGCGCCCTGCCCAGGCTGGTGGCCACCTCCTTGTGACCGGCCTTGACCGCCTTGGTGTACCAGCGAAGCGTCTCGCCTCCCCCGGAGGCGAGCAGCATCTCGCCCAGTGCCTGGGCCGCCTCCCCGTCCCCTGCCTCGGCGGCCTGCCTCAGCCAGTGCTCGGCGCGCTTCCGGTGGAGTCGACCGAGTTGGAGCGCTGCCCAGGTGTTGCCGTCACTCGCGGCCCTCTCCAGATACGGCAGGGCGGCCTGCTCGTCCTCCCGGTCCAACAAGCGCCACGCCAGATCCACCGAGGCCATCACGTGCCCCGCGTCGGCCGCGCGGCGCAACAGCGCCTCGCCCTTGTCACCTCCCATGAGGACACCGAGGCCATGGGCCACTTCGCTGTCCCCTGCCTCGATACGCGACCAGAGCGTGAGATAGGCGGCATCGCGGAGCACTTCCCGTTGCGCGGCGTCCTCCACCTCGCAGAGCAACGCCCACCACACTTCGTCCGGCACCGGCTCCAGGGTCCCCGACCCCACCGCCTCCGCGACCAGCGCGCCGTGCGCCCGCCAGGTGTCGGCTTCCTCGCCCGCCACGAGGAGCCCCGGGACACGGAACATCCGTTCCGTCGCCCACGCTCGCGCCTCCTCGAACGACTCTCCTCCCTCGACGGCTCCGTACTTCTCGTGCACGCTCCTGAGCAGTTCGATCGGTACGGCCGTCATGACCCCGCACCGCGCCAAGTCCACCGCCGTCCGCACCAACAACTGTCCACGCGGATGCCGGGCGCGCGTCCCCTCCCGCTGCCACTCGTCGAACAACTGGTGCCCGACCGCGAAGTACGAGGCGGGGCCCTCCTTGCCGCTCCACTCGTACGCCGGGTAGGCCCGTGGGTCGCCGCTGTCCCACAGGCGTGCGAGTTCGTCCTCGCTCCACTCGCTCGGCAGCAGCACCGTGCGGGCCTTGGCCACAACGCGGTCGCTGGGGGCGGTGCGGGCCCGACGCCGGTAGTACTCGTCGGGGTGCATGGTGCCGACGACGACCACTCCGAGGCCGGTGAGCTTGTTCAACAACCCTGGTTCCAGGACGCCTTCGCCGAGGTGGTCGAACTCGTCCAGCCACACCACGTACTTGCCGCGCCCACCCCGCAACGCGGCGGGTACATGGCGCAGATCCTCGGCACCGCCGGGTGCGTAGAACACATGTCCCTCCAGCGACCGCACCCCCTGCCACGCCGTGTACGACTTGCCCGCGTACGGCTCCCCCAGGATCAGCACCAGGCCGGGGCGCCCGAGCGCGGTCCGCAACTCCTCGTCGCAGTCACGAGGCACATACCGCGGGACATCGGGCTGCCCGGGTATGTGCCGGGTCTCGCCCACCCCGAACTCCCAGGGCTCGACCTCGGTCACCGGCTTCCACTGCGCGGGGGCGGGGACGTTGCCGTAGTAGTTGTGCTCCGTGTGGTTGTGCTCCTCCTTCGCGACGACCTTGTCGTGGAACTCGGCACCACGGAAGTCGTTGTGGTCGCCGGTGTACTGGGGGCCCGTGTAAAGACCGCTGATGTCGCGGGCCTGGATGACCGGTGCGCCGAAGGTGCCGCCGTTGATGTTGTTGACGGTGGCGTGGTCGCCGGTGACGGCCTGGCCGATGTCCCGCCCGGCGGCGATCGATCGCTCGCCGCGGGCCTCCACCGGGCGCTCGCGCCCGGTCTCGTCGTCCGACTCCCGCCCCACATCAGCCCCCATGCGTCGCAACCAGCCGTAAGGACAACGGTACTAAGCGTTCAGCCCCTCGGCCGACCGCACGGCGTCCCGGTAGGCGCGGGCCGCCGCCCGGAGTGCCGCCTCGGGGTCCACTCCGGCCGCTTCGGCGCGTACGGCCATCGCCAGCAGCTCGTAGCCGGGGCCCTCGCCCGTGGGGAGCGGGACGTCCAGGGCCGCCGTGCGGACGCGGGATGCCAGCTTGGACGCGAGGGCCAGGCCGGGCTGGCCGAGGGGTATGCCGTCGGTCACCGACTCGCGCTGCTTCTCTATGGCCTTCGTTCGGAGCCAGTGCGCCTTGACCTCCTCCGGGGTCGTGGCGGTCTCGTCGCCGAAGACATGGGGGTGGCGGTGGATCAGCTTGGTGACGATGGTGGCGGCCACGTCGTCGATGGAGAACGGGGTGTCGGGGTCCTCCTCGGCGATGCGGGAGTGGAAGACGACCTGGAGCAGGACGTCGCCCAGCTCCTCCCTCAGCTCGTCCCGGTCGCCCTCCTCAATCGCCTCGACCAGTTCGTACGCCTCTTCGATGCCGTACTTGGTCAGGCCCTTGTGGGTCTGCTGGGAGGACCAGGGGCACTCGGCGCGGATGCGGTCCATGACCTGGACCAGGTCGAGGAGGCGGGCGCCGGGGAGGTCGTAGGAGGCGGGCAGGAGCTCCAGGGACGGCATCCGGACCCGGCCGGAGCCGGCGAGGCGGGCCAGGCCGTCGGTCAGGTGGGGTTCGCCCTCGGCGGTCGCCACGACCACGACCGTGCGGGCACCGGCGCAGGCGTCGACCAGCTCCTGTGCCGTCGGGGCCGCCTGCTCGACCGTTATGCCGGCCTCGCGGAGGTAGGGCAGCTGGGGGTGTGCCTCGTCGGCGCACAGGACCCGGTCGGCCGCCTGGAGTGCCTGCCAGGCGGGCCAGGAGAGCAGGCCGGGGGCGACTCGGTGGCTGGTGGTGAGCAGGACCACGCGACCGGAGGCGGGCAGCGGGGCCCGGTCCGCGGTGTCGGGGGTGCCGTCGGGGCGGTTTGCGTTCACGACACGAACGTAACCCACACCGCGGACGGCCCCCGAAGTTATCCACAGGCCCGTTGTCCACAGGTCGGCGGTCGCCGGTGGCCGGTGGCCCGCGTGGCCCGTGACCGGTGTCCCGTGGCCCTCGTCGGTGGCAGGTGGCCGCCGGTGGTCGGTTTCCGACTACGCCGGCTGGTCCCCCGTCGCTGAGACGTCCCGTACCCATGGGGTCTCGGCGTTGGTCAGGCCCACGCGGCCGTCCTGGCCGACGCCCCAGCTGCCGTAGCGGGGGTTGAGGTCCACGTCGAGTTTGTCGGAGGCGTCGTTCAGGGCCTTCCAGAAGGCGTCGCTCCCGGCCGGGGTGTTGAGATCGGCGCCGAGGGCGGTGGCGAGCTTCTGGACCTCGACGTCGCTGCGGAGGCTCTCTTCGAGGTGGTCGGGGGCGACGGCGTACTGCTGGAGGTAGGCCTGCTCCAGGGCCTCGGCGCCGCCGGCGTTCTTCTCCAGGTCGGAGCGGTACTGCTGGACTTCCTTGCGGGTGACCGTGACCCCGGCGTCCTCCAGGGCCTGGTCGAGGACCTTCTCCAGGACCAGTCCGTTCAGGGTGTTGCGGGTGAGACTGGGGGTCTGGGCGATGACCTGCTGGTACTGGGCGTCGTCCGTGCTGGCGGCTCGCTGGGCGACGCGCACGTCGTTCACCCGGTTCTCCAGTTGGGAGACCGTGATCCGCTCACCGCCGACGACGGCCGCCGCGCCGGGGTGCGCGTCGTTTCCGCAGGCGGTCAGGAGCGGGGCCGCGGCGGCGATCGCGGCGGAGAGGACGAGCGCGGTGCGACGACGGCGGTGCAAGGGAGCCTCCCGGGGAGCTTGTGCGACGGAGCACAAAGTCTTGCGGTGATCGATGGTAGGCAGTGGGCCTGCTGTGGCCAACCCATTCGACCAACGATTCACCAGGACTTCGGCCATCGCCGCGCTCCCCGCGCCCGCACACCTGCTCTCGCGCTGCTCCGCGCCGACACGCCGACACGCCACGCGCGCGCGATCCGGTTGACGGCTCAGCCGCGTACCTGGCCCAGCCACTGCAGTGTCCGCCGTACCTCGGTCGCCAGCGGATGGCCGGGGCCTCGCAGCCGTTCCACGTCGAGCAGGAGGCGGCCCAGGGTTTCGTGGGCGGCGCCCCGGTCGCCGAGGGCGAGGAGGAGGTGGCCTATGCGGCGGCGGATGTCGAGGGCGAGGTCGGGGTCGCCGCCCACGTACTGGTTCTCGTAGTACGGCAGTAGGGAGCGGTATTCGGCGAGGGCCGCCGCCGGTTCGCCGAGTTGTTCGAGGCACTGGGCGGACTCGTAGCGGAAGCGCAGGGACTGCGGGTCGGCCTGGCCGGCCTCGGCGGCCCGCTGGTCGGCGAGTCGGCGCAGCTCGGGCAGGGCGCGGCGGTACTGGCCGTCGTCCATGAGGGTGGCCGCGTACTGCTTGCGGAGGGTGCGGACGACGGGTGAGTGCTCGCCGTGCTGGGCGGCGGCGGCCGGGAGGATCGCGCCGAGGATGTCGACGGCCTGGGTGATCCGGCCCTCGCCGAGCAGCCTCTTGACCTCGTCGACGGCGCCCGCCACATCCGGTTTGTCCGCGACGGGTGCCGCCGCCTGGGGCTGCGGCGCGGGGATGCGGGCGCGATCCGGCCAGGGGGCGTGCGGGCGCAGGAAGGGGCGTGTGGGGTCGAGTGGGGAGCCGGTGGGCATTCCGCGCGGGGGGAGCAGCGGCAGGAGTTGTTCGTAGGTCTCCTGGGCGGAGGACGGCCGGTGCTGGGGGTCCTTGGACAGGAGGCGGAGGACCAGGGTCTCCAGGGCCTCGGGCACCTCTGGGCGCAGCCGGCGGACGGGGACCGGCGGCTCGTAGAGATGGCGGTGGAGGACGCCGAGGGCGGTCGAGCCGGTGAACGGAACGTTCCCGCTGAGCAGTTCGTGCATCAGCACACCGAGGGCGTACAGGTCGGTGTACGGGCCGACCGCGCCGCCCATGGCCTGCTCGGGGGCCATATAGGCGGGGCTGCCGATGGGTGAGCCGGTGTGGGTGAGGCGGGTGGTGTCGGTGTCCATCACGGAGGCGACGCCGAGATCGAGGACGGTGACCGTGCCGTCCTGCTTGACCATGACGTTCCTCGGCTTGAGGTCGCGGTGGATGATCGGCACCGCGTGCACGGCGGAGAGCACCGCGCACAGCTGGGCGGCGACCGCCACCGTCCACTGCCAGGGGTACGGGTCGTGCTCGGCGAGATGGTCGGAGAGGTCGGCGCCGTCGACGTACTGCATGACGAGGAAGAGTTCCTCGCCCTCGCTGCCCGCGTCATGGACCGTGACCAGGCCGGGGTGGTCGACCTGGGCGGTGACCCGGCACTCGCGCACGAAGCGGCGGCGCAGTTCGTCCGCCTCCTGCCCCGCGACCTTGTCCGGGCGCAGCAGCTTCACCGCGACCCGCCGGTCGAGACGCTGGTCGTACGCCGTCCACACCTGGCCCATGCCGCCCTGTCCGATGAGCGTGGACAGTTCGTAGCGGCCGGTGATCAGGCGTCCGGTGCCCTGGGTCACCTGTCTCCTTCGTGCTTGCGGAGATAGTCACTGAGTTCGTCGAGTTCGGCGCGCACCTGGTCTATTCGGTGGGGTGCGGGCCGCTGCGGCTCCGGCGCGGGCTGGGGCCGCGGGGGCGGCTGAGGGTGCATCGGCTGCGGCTGGACCGGGGGGCGCGGGATCGGGGTCTGCTGAACCGGGGTCTGCTGGACGGGCGGGCCGGGGGTGTAGGGCTGGGGGACCTGGACCGGCGGGAAGCCGTAACCGGTCTGCTGGGGCGAGTACACCGTGGTCTGGGCGTACGGTCCCCCAGGGACCATGCGGTTCCGGCTGAAGTGGCGGATGTCCGCGTAGAGGTAGTACGCGATGATCGCCGCCAGGCCCCCGAACAGCATCGACATGCCGACGTCGCCGCGCCAGGTGGTGAACTCGTCCTTGCCCGGGTCGGTGCCGATGATGTACAGCGTCGCGATGATGTGGACGATCCCCAGGGCGAACAGGCACCAGTCGAGCGGTTTGCGGGTCACCGAGGCGAGTCGCAGCAGACAGGCCCAGGCGAGGATGCCGCAGCTCATGACCGCGACCACCACGAAGATCACCCGCAGGGTGACCTGTCCGCCCTGATCGGGGCCCGGGGGCGGGGTCGGCGCGTAGCCGTGGCCTTGCATGGCTGCTCCTGATGGCCTGGTGAGAGTGGATGTGCGATGTCGTTCTGAGGGTATAGGTCGACCACGACATGCGGTCCAGGGTTGTGGACAACCGTTGCGGCTTTGGTGCTGGTCACGCCGTCCGAGGCGGAGCGGTTCCGTCCGGAAGCCGTGCGAGGGGCGCCTGTTCGGGGTCAGTCCGGTTCAGTCGGGGGCGACCGTGCCGTCCGTCAGACCGTCGTACATACCCCGTACCAGGTGTTCGCCGAGGCGGCCGGCCTGGCGGAGGGCGTCCTCGAAGGCGGCCAGGGCGCGGAACCGTTCGCCGTAGCGGCGCTGTTGGTCCAGGGGGAGCCGGGGCAGTTGGAGGCGGCGTACGTCGAGGCGGGTGGCGGTGGAGGCGTAGCTGCTGGCCTGGCGGTTGTTGGCGGTGCCGCGCAGGAACCCGGCGACGAACCACGCGTCCAGCGCGGCCGGATCGGGCCGCAGCAGCGTGAGGTTGCGGCCGAGGGCGGCGCCCGCGGTGGCCTCGTCGATCACGCGTGCGACGCCTCCGCCGCCGAGTACGGGAACGACGATGTCACCCGTCTCCACGAGGACGGGCTCCTCGCCGGTCGCCGTCAGGTTGCCGGAAGGCGCCGTACCGGCCAGGACGTCGTGGTCGGTGAGCACGCGCGCGTGGGGGCCGCTTCCGCCGGTGCGCAGCAACAGGGCCCCGCCGCGCGCGAGTTCGCCGACCGTGGTGAGCGGCCAGCGCGCGGGCCGCGCCTCCTCGGCGACCGGGGGCGCGAGGTCGGCGGTCAGCCGGAGGGTCTCGCCGAGGCGTTCGCGTACGGCGGTCAGCTCCTCGGCGCCGCCGCCCGCGGCCGGGGGCGGCAGATGGCGGGCGGGGGCCAGGTCCACGTCGTCGTCGAGCAGATCGATCACCGGCAGCGAACGGCTCAGCCCCGGCCGTTCCTCGGCCTCCCCCGCCTTGTCGAACGGCCGCCAGGCGTCCAGCACCGCGGCGCGCACCGCCGCCCAGTCGACCCCGCCCCGCCCCTCGGCCCCGAGCCGCCCGGTGTCGACCAACAGCAACTCGGGCCGCACCGGCACCTTGCCGGGTCGGCGCAGCACCCACAGATGGAGCGGGATGTTGTACGGGGGTGCCGCGCCGACCGGTAGTGCGATCACGGCGCGCAGGGCGCCGCGGCGCAGCAGATCGGCGCGGATACGGCGGCCCGAGCGGCGGCTCGCGGCGGCCGGCGGCATCAGCAGCACGGCGGTGCCGCCGTCCGTCAGGCGGGCCAGCGTGTGCTGCACCCAGGCGAGTTCGGACTCCGTGCGGGCCGGGAAGCCGTACTCCCAGCGTGGGTCGTAGGCGAGTTCGTCATGGCCCCAGTTGCGCTCGTTGAACGGCGGATGGCACAGCACGGCCTCGGCCCTGAGCTGTTGGAACGCGTCCGCGCGGAGGCTGTCGCCGGGGGCGGTCAGGACGGTGGCCTTGGTGCGCAGGGCGAGACGGAGGGCGGTGAGGGCGGCCAGTTCGGGGGCGCTGTCCTGGCCGTACAGCTCCTGGTCGGGGCGGGTGGCGGCGGCGCGCAGGAGGGCGCCGGTGCCGCAGGCCGGGTCGAACACCGTGCGCGCGGGGCCGGCGAGTTCGGCCATGAGTTCGGCGAGTTCGGCCGGGGTGAGCGTGTACTGGCGCGGGTTGGCGTCGAGATGCCGGGCGAGCAGGAACTCGAAGGTCTGCCGGGCGCCCAGTTCGGCCGCGAGTTCGGTGGCGCCGCGCAACAGCGGGACGGAGGGGAGGAGTTCGGCGGGTGTCGGGGGCGCCACGGCGGGTGCGGGGGCCGTGCCGAGGCGGGGGGTGAGGACCTGGCGGAGCGGGTCGGGCAGGAGGTCGGCCAGTTGTCGGTCGTCCGTGTGGGCGCTCAACTCCAGCCAGCCCAGGGGGCGGTCGTGCAGGAGGAGCAGGGCCGAGCCGGCGTGGACCAGGGCGGTGACGGGGCCGTCGGGGTGGTTGGTGACCTGCTGCCAGACCCGCTCCTTGAGGGGTACCTCGGCGAGCTTGCCCTGTTCGCGCAGCCACTTCTCGACCTCGGTGAGCGCGAAGGACGGGCTGGTCTCGGTGCCGCCGACCGGCTTGGGGAAGTCCGCGTGCCGACGGCGCCAGTTGCTGACCGCCGCGCGGCCGACTCCCGCGAGCCGCGCGATCTCCGCGGCGGTGACCTCTGTCCCGTTGCCCTGCACGCACCCGCTCCCCTCATATCCACTGTGTGACGCCGAGCATACCGACGCACGCGAGATCTACCCATACACATCGTGTACACACTCGATTCCGTGAACACGGTTGACTCGGTTCACACGCTCTGCTGTGATTGACCCATCGAACGGCGGGCCGCCCGAACGCGGGCGGTCACCTATCGACATGCGGTCGCACACCGTGAACGACGTGCGCTCGCACACCAGGTCACCGATGAAGGGGGGAGCACGACCATGGGGCTGAAAGCCCAGCTCGCGGCGAACGCGGCGATCGGTCTCCTCGTCCTCGGCGTGGTCTCGGCGAACGCCGTCGGCGGTGACACCGCCGAATACGGCACCGGCGCGGCCGACCGTTTCAAAGCCTTTGTGAACAGTCACGGCAGCGTCGCCGAGCGAGCCGCCGTCGTCCATGTCACCGAGGTTCACAGGCTCGCCCCACCGGTGGGCGACACCGATTCCACCGAGGTTCACACCGATCTCACCGGTGGCCCGCCCGACGGCGACACGGGCTCCGCCCGGCTGATCGCCGCCGCCTTCGTCGACTGGAAGCACGACGAGCGGGGCCGCGTCACGGTCTACGCCGCGACGGGCGAACCACTCGACACCCGCATCTACTGACACCGCGCGTCCGCACACCCACGCGCCGTACGTCCACACCAGCCCATCCATCTCCGCTCACTCATCTCGACTCATTCATCTCCGCTCATCTCGCGTAGTCCCGTAGTCCCAGGGGGGATTCCCATGCGTCGCACCGCACTCGCCGCTCTCTGCATCGCCGCCGCGGCCACCGTCTCGCTCACCGGCTGCCTTCCGGGCAGCGAGCCCAAGGAGGAGGGTCCGTTCGCCGGAATGACCGGCGGCGAGATCGCCGACAAGTCCGTGAAGGCCACCTCCGGCGCGGAATCGCTCCGCATGAAGGGCGAGATCCAGGACGACTCCGCCGGCGGCGCCGTCCAGCTCGACATGGCCCTCAACAAGAAGGGTGACTGCGCCGGCACCATGAGCATGGGCGGCGAAGGCAAGGCCGAACTGGTCAAGGTCGGCGACACGCTCTACATGAAGTACGACGAGGCGTTTCTGCGCGCCCAGTCGAAGGGCTCCTCCGAGGAGGAGACCGACATGGTCGTGGAGATGCTGGCCGGCAAGTGGACCAAGACCTCCGCGACCGCCGAGGACTCCGAGGACATCGCCGGGTTCTGCGACCTCGACACCGTGCTCGCCGACTTCGACGACGTCAACTCCGATGCCACGCGCGGCAAGACGACCACGGTCGACGGCACCCCCGCGATCGTTCTCGACGAGCGTGACGGCAAGGACCGCTACACCCTGTACGTGGCCACCGAGGGTGAGCCCTATCTGCTGCGGGTCGTCAGCAAGACCGCCAAGGAGCCGGGGGACATCACGTTCACCGACTACAACAAGCCGGTCCCGGCCGAGGCCCCCAAGGGCAAGGTGATCGACCTGGACGAGGAGTGGAGCTGATCGACCCGGACGCCGGGTGCGCCCCGGGCGCCGGAGGGGGGCGCCTGGGGGTGACCGGGCATCGGGGGGCGGCAGCGGGGCGGGAGGCGCCCGCCGCGGGGCTGCAGCGAGGGCGATGGCGCCCTGGGCTGGAGGGGGTCACCGGACGCCGGAGGGGGGCGCCCGGTGACCGCCGACTTCTCAGGCGCACCCGCCCCTCAGGCGGAGAAGCACACCCGGGGAGCCATCACTTCTCCGGCCCACCCACGCCTCCGGGCCGCCCTCAGCCGGAGGGGACGCCCGGTGGCCGGAGGCGGCGGCCGGAAGCGAGAGGGCCGCCGGAAGTGAAAAGGGCCTCCGGAAGCAAGGGGGCCGCCGGATGCGGAGTGGTGTGCCCGACGGCCGGCAATGCCTGCGGCCCGCCCGCGCCCCGCCGCCCTCGGCAGGTCAGTCCGCGTGGAAGCGTGCCGGTGCCTTCGTCGGGTTCCCCCCTGTGGGGAGGTTCTGGTCGGGGCAGGTGGAGAGAACCTGCTTCATGGCGGACTGTTCGGCCGAGGTGACCCAGAGGCCGTACTTCTTCTTCACGGCGACCTGGGCGGCCACATAGGTGCAGCGGTAGTCCTTGTTCGGCGGGAGCCAGGTGGCCGTGTCGCCGTCGCCCTTGCCGCGGTTGGTGCTCGCGTCGACCGCGAGGAGGTTCAGCGGGTCATTGGCCAGAGCTATGCGCTTGCTGGCGTCCCACTGCTGGGCGCCCTTCTGCCAGGCGTCGGAGAGCGCCACGATGTGGTCTATGTCGACCTGACTGCGCCCCCGCGCGAACTCCACCTCCCCACCGGTGTACGGGTCCGGGTCGAGTACACCCGAGGCCACCTTGCAGTCGCCGTCCTTGAACTTCACGTCCTCCAGGTCGCGTTGGAGTATGTCGTCGCGGGTGTCGCAGCTGTTGGAGTCGGTGTCGGCCCAGGGGCTGCCGAACTTGTCGCGGTCGTAACCGGTCTTGGGTGCCCTCCCCTTGACCGGCAGCGCCTCTGCGGCCGCCAGGGCGGCGCCTCCCCCGCCCGTGTTCTCCGGACCCGCCGACCCCTCCGTGTCCAGATCGCAGCCGCCGACCGCGACCAGGATCAGAGCGGTGGCGGCAGCGCCGACCACACCCCTCAGACGCCTCACACGACTCCCCTCCCTGCCGGCCGTCTTCTCACCCGGCTTCCTACCCGGCCTCGGCCGAGTCGTCCGCCCTGCTCAACACCGTAGCGGTCCGGGGCGGGAGCGCTGCGAGCACCTCTGTCGAGAGTGGGTGCACGCCCGGCGCGTACCGTCGTCGCTCTCGCCCCGTCCACCGGGGCCCATGGTGCCGAGGGCACGAGTGCGAGCGGCTACCGGGGCTCGCACCCCGTCTGTCTCACACCCTGCCTGTCTCACACCTTGCCTATGCCCAGCGTCGTCTCCGACGGCAGCAGGCCCGAGCCGATGACGGTGACCCAGAACTCGCCCAGCAGGTCGGCGAGTCGGGCGGCGTCGTCCGGGCCGAGGAACTGCCAGGGGGCGGCGGCCAGTTGGTCGGTGTGCCGCTCGACCTGGTGGCGCAGGTTTCGGCCCGCCTCCGTCGCCGTACCGTCCTCGTCGATCAGACCGCGTGCCGTGAGGCGGTCGTGGGCGGCCCTCCATTCCCGCTGGGTCCAGCCCCGGCTCTCGAAGCGCTCCACCGAGGCCGCGCCTATCGCCGCGAAGGAGACCAGGGACTCGGCGGGGTCGAGCCCGGCGATCATCAGGGCGGCGAGATGGCCGTCGCCCCGGTGCTCGCGGAGGATCGTCGCCGCGTGCCAGAGCTGGAGATGGGGCGCGTCCGGCCAGGGCAGCTCGGCGTTGGCGGCGGCCAGCGGGCGGCCGGCCGTGTTCGCGGACTCCGCCGCGCGGCGGGCGAGGGTCGCGGCCTCGGTGAGCTCCGGGCTGTGCACGAGGTCGGCGAACAGCGCTCTGTACGCCCGGTCGATCGCCCGGTGTCTGGCCGCCAGCACGGCTTCCGGGCTCGCCGTCTTCCAGGCGGGGTCGATGTGTTCGGCGACCATCCGTGGGCTGAAGCTGTAGAAGGCGGAGGCGATCCGCTCACCCCCGGCCGGGCCCAGTGGTGCCGCCCGGTAGGGGAAGTAGCTGGGCCAGCGCTCCTCCACCTCGTATCCGAGCGCCGCCGCCTCCTCGAATGCCTCCGGCGCGTAATAGAGGACGGCATGCAACGGCTCCAGCAGGTGCCACATGCGGCGCACCTCGCCCAGATCCATGGCCGCCATGCGCTCCGCGCGCTCAGTCTCGGACATGACGCATCCCCCTTGCTCCTTGCCGCTTCCGGCCTTCTCGACCGAGCCATAACTTGCCACCGACAAGATTGCCCGACCAAGTCCAACTTGTCAATGGCAAGATTCGGCGTACGCTGTCGACCATGCCCCGCAGCACCAAGGCCGAGAGCGCCGGCCAGCCGTCCCAGCAGCCCGACCGCCCGTACCACCACGGTGATCTCCGCCGCGCGATCCTCTCCGCCGCGCTGGAGGTCATCGCGGCCGACGGGCCGTCCGCGCTGAGCCTGCGGGATCTCGCCCGCCGTGCGGGGGTCTCGCACGCGGCGCCGGCCCACCACTTCAAGGACCGCACGGGTCTGCTCACCGCGATCGCGGCGGAGGGGCACGGGCTGTTGGCGGCGGCGCTCGCGGAGGCCGGCGATCTACGGGACGCCGGCGTGCGCTACGTACGTTTCGCGCGGGAGCACCCGGCGCATTTCCAGGTGATGTTCCGGCCGGAGCTGCTGCGTGAGGGCGATCTCGAACTGACCACCGCGCGGGCGCTGTCGGGCGAGCGGTTGCGTGCCGCCGTCGCCGCCGCGCGCCCGGAGAGCGCCGTCGCCGACCCCCGGCTCGCCGGAATCGCCGCCTGGTCCTTCTCCCACGGCTTCGCCACACTGCTGCTCAGCCACAACCTGGACGAGGTCGTGGCCGACCAGGACCCCGAGGAGGTTTTCCGCAGGGCCACGGAGTTGCTGTTCCCGGGGGCATGACCGGACGGGTGGGAGCGGCCGATGGCCGGTGCCGGCAGGCAGGCGGACAGAGGGGGAGGGGGGTTTGGTGGGTGCGGGTCGTTTGTGGCTGGTCGCGCAGTTCCCCGCGCCCCTGAAAAGCATGGGGCTACGCCCCGCTTTTCACCGGGCCCCTGCCCCCTCCCGCCGGGCCTCGACTCCTCCGGCCCCTTCGACCCCTACGACCCCTACGACCCCTACGACCCCAGAATCGTCGCCAGGAACTCCCCCGTCCAGCCCAGCAGATCCCGCCCGACCAGCGGCTTTCCGCCCACCTTCGCCGTCTTCGGCCTCGGTACCAGCACCTGGTGGACCGCCGGCTTGATGACCGATCCGGGATAGAGGCGCTTGAGGCGCAGCTCCTGCGACTCCCTCAGCTCCACCGGCGCGAAGCGGATGTTGTTGCCCTGCAACACGATCTCGCCGACTCCGCACGCCCGCGCGAGCATCCGGAGCCCGGCCACCAGCAGCAGGTTCTCCACCGGCTCGGGCAACTTGCCATAGCGGTCGACGAGTTCCTCGCGTACGGCGGTGATGTCCTCCTCGGTGTTGACGGAGGCGATGGCGCGGTAGGCCTGGAGACGGAGGCGCTCGCCGGGCGCGTAGTCGTGGGGGACATGCGCGTCCACCGGAAGTTCGATCTTCACCTCCAGCGGCGGCTCCTCCTGGATCTCCCCCGTCTCCAGCTGGCGGCGGTAGTCCGCGACCGCCTCGCCGACCATCCGTACGTACAGGTCGAAGCCGACGCCCGCGATATGGCCGGACTGTTCGCCGCCGAGCAGATTGCCGGCGCCGCGGATCTCCAGGTCCTTCATCGCCACGTACATGCCCGCGCCCATCTCGGTGTGCTGGGCGATGGTGGCGAGGCGTTCGTGGGCGGTCTCCGTCAGCGGCTTCTCGGGCGGGTAGAGGAAGTACGCGTAGCCGCGCTCCCGGCCACGGCCGACCCGGCCGCGCAGCTGGTGCAGCTGCGAGAGGCCGAAGTTGTCGCCCCGCTCCACGATCAGTGTGTTCGCGTTCGAGATGTCGATTCCGGACTCGACGATCGTCGTCGAGACGAGGACGTCGAACTTCTTCTCCCAGAAGTCGACGACCACCTGTTCGAGGACCTGTTCGGACATCTGGCCGTGGGCCGTCGCGATCCGCGCCTCGGGGACGATCTCACGCAGTCGGGCCGCCGCCCGGTCGATCGACTCCACCCGGTTGTGGATGTAGAAGACCTGGCCCTCGCGCAGCAGTTCGCGGCGGATGGCGGCGCCGATCTGCTTCTCCTCGTACGGGCCGACGAAGGTCAGGACCGGGTGGCGTTCCTCGGGGGGTGTCGTGATCGTCGACATCTCCCTGATGCCCGTGACCGCCATCTCCAGCGTTCTCGGGATCGGTGTCGCGGACATCGTCAGGACGTCGACGTTGGCCCGTAGCTTCTTCAGTTGCTCCTTGTGTTCGACACCGAAGCGCTGTTCCTCGTCGACGATGACCAGGCCCAGGTCCTTGAACTTGGTCTCGGAGGAGAACAGGCGGTGTGTGCCGATGACGATGTCGACCGCGCCGTCGCGCAGGCCCTCCAGGGTGTTCTTCGCCTCGGTGTCCGTCTGGAAGCGGGACAGCGCCTTCACGCTCACCGGGAACTGCGAGTACCGCTCGCTGAACGTGCCGAAGTGCTGCTGCACCAGCAGTGTCGTGGGGACGAGGACGGCGACCTGCTTGCCGTCCTGGACGGCCTTGAACGCCGCCCGGACCGCGATCTCCGTCTTGCCGTAGCCGACGTCGCCGCAGATCAGACGGTCCATCGGGACCGTCTTCTCCATGTCCTCCTTGACCTCGGCGATCGTGGTCAGCTGGTCGGGCGTCTCCGCGTACGGGAAGGCGTCCTCCAGCTCGCGCTGCCAGGGGGTGTCCGACCCGAACGCGTGACCGGGCGCCGCCATCCGCGCGCTGTACAGCTTGATCAGATCGGCGGCGATCTCCTTGACCGCCTTCTTCGCCCGCGCCTTCGTCTTCGTCCAGTCCGCGCCGCCCAGACGGTGCAGGGTCGGGGCCTCGCCGCCGACGTACTTGGTGATCTGTTCGAGCTGGTCGGTCGGGATGTAGAGGCGGTCGCCGGGCTGGCCGCGCTTGGCGGGCGCGTACTCCACGACCAGGTACTCGCGGGTCGCGCCCTGTACGGTCCGCTGGACCATCTCGATGTAGCGGCCGACGCCGTGCTGCTCATGGACGATGTAGTCGCCCGCTTCGAGGGTGAGCGGGTCGATGGTCTTGCGGCGGCGGGCCGGCATCCGGGCGCCGTCCTTGCCCGCCGCCTTCTGGCCGGAGAGATCGGTCTCCGTCAGCACCGCCAGCCTCAGGGCCGGGTCGACGAAGCCGTAGTCGATCGAACCGCAGGCCACATGCACGACCGACGGGGCGATCTCGCCCAGGTCGGCCACCAGACGGGCCGCGACGCCCTCGCCGCCCAGCACCTCGACCGTGCGGGCGGCCGGGCCGTGGCCCTCGGTCACGAACACCGTGCGCCAGCCGTCCGCCAGCCAGCCCTTGGTGTCGGCGAGCGCCTTCGCGGTGTCGCCCCGGTACGACTCGGGGGCGTGCATGCCCAGCTTGAGGGTGTCGGTGCCCGTCACGTCGGAGGCATGGGTGAAGGTCTCGTCCGCCGCGAACGGGGACACCGACCACCACATCATGTCCAGCTCGCGCGCGCGGCTGCGGACGTCCGCGATCGACCACAGCGAGGCCGCGCCGACGTCGATGGGCGCCTCGCCACCGCCCGCCGTCGCCGCCCAGGACGCCTGCAGGAACTCCTGCGAGGTGGCCACCAGGTCCGCCGCGCGCGTGCGCACCCGCTCCGGGTCGCACACCACCGCCATCGCGCCCTTCGGCAGGACGTCGATCAGCAGCTCCATGTCGTCGACGAGGACCGGAGCGAGGGATTCCATGCCCTCCACGGCGATGCCCTCGGCGATCTTGCCGAGGAGTTCGCCCAGTTCGGGGTGGCGCTCGGCAAGCGCACGCGCGCGTGAGCGCACGTCGTCCGTCAGCAGCAGTTCACGGCAGGGCGGGGCCCACAGACCATGCTCGGCGACCTCCAGCGAACGCTGGTCGGCGACCTTGAAGTAGCGGATCTCCTCCACGTCGTCGCCCCAGAACTCCACCCGTAGGGGGTGCTCCTCGGTCGGCGGGAAGACGTCCAGGATGCCGCCGCGTACGGCGAACTCGCCGCGCTTCTCGACGAGCTCCACGCGCGCGTAGGCGGCTGCCGCGAGTGCTTCGACCGTGCGGTTCAGGTCGGCGGTGTCGCCCGTGCGCAGGGCCACCGGCTCCAGGTCGCCCAGGCCCTTGACCTGGGGTTGGAGGACCGAGCGGATGGGTGCGACGACCACCTGGACCGGGCCCGTCTCCGGGTCGTCGGGGCTCGGGTGGGTCAGGCGGCGCAGTACGGCGAGACGGCGGCCGACGGTGTCGCTGCGCGGGCTCAGCCGCTCGTGCGGGAGCGTCTCCCAGGCCGGGTACTCCGCGACGCCCTCCGGGGGGAGCAGGCTGCGCAGGGCCGCCGCCAGGTCCTCGGCCTCGCGGCCCGTCGCCGTCACGGCCAGTACGGGGCGGGCGGCGTCCCTCGCCAGCGCGGCCACCGCGAACGGGCGGGCCGCCGGGGGGCCGACCAGGTCGACGTGGGTGCGATGGCCGTCGGCCGCCGCCCTGATCGCTTCCGCGAGGGGGGCGTCCTTGACTACGGCGTCTAGCAGACCGTGCAGGCTCATGAGGGGCGGTTCCCGTCCGGGCAAAGGGGTGGCAAGGAGGGTGGTCGAGGGCGAGGCAGGGGTGGCTGAGCAGGGGGTGGGGCGGGGCAACACGAATGCCCGACCTCGTGGAACGGGCCGGGGGTGTCCAGGGTACGACGACGACTGGGGTGGTGCGGGGGGGCTGTGGATAACGCTGGGCCACCCCCCTCCTACCCGGGACGCACAACGCCGGTGTGCGCGGTGGTCGCGGTAGTGTCGGCGGTCAGGTCATCTCTGGCCTCAACCTTGCAGACCGTGACCCGAGACCTTCGAGACATTCGAGACCGCCAAGACGCCCGAGTGGACCGAGACGCCCGAACGCGAGCCCGCCCTTGACACCCCCGAGCGCAGCCTCCGGCACACCCCCGGAATCACCGACCGCCGCGATACCCGAGCAGGCCACGGCACCCCGCACGCCGCCAGCCGCGCCCCTGCCCCCCTCCCGAACCACGCCAGCCCCAGCCCCGAAGGCCCTCCCACCAGCCAAGCCCCTCCCCCCACCTACGGCCACGCCCGCACCCGCACAGCCCTCCCCACCCGCAGCCCCGCCAACCCCGACGGCCGCCCCCTCCCCCACCACACCCCAGGCACCCCGCCTCACCCCCCATCTCCCCCATCTCCGCCACGTCCGCCGCATCCCCCATCTCCTCACCCCCCACCACACCCCCCACCTCCTCGCCCTCGCCCTCTTCCTCGTCTACGCGGCGGACTCGGTCGGGCGGTTCCGGCACATGGGCACCCGCTCCTGGGACCTCGGGATCTTCGAGCAGGCCGTTCGGGCCTACGCGCATCTGCAGGCGCCGATCGTCGATCTCAAGGGGCCCGGATTCAACGTCCTCGGTGATCACTTCAGCCCGGTCACGGCCCTGCTCGCGCCCTTCTACCGGCTCTTCCCCTCCCCCGTCACCCTGCTCGTCGCGCAGGCCGCGCTGTTCGCGCTGTCCGCCGTGCCCGTGACCCGGGCCGCCACCAGGGCGCTGGGGCGGGCCCGGGGGCTGGCGATCGGTATCGCGTACGGGTTGTCCTGGGGGCTGCAGCAGGCCGTGGACTTCGACTTCCACGAGATCTGTTTCGCCGTCCCCCTCATCGCGTTCTCCCTGGAGGCGCTGCTCGCCCAGCGCTGGCGGGCGGCGCTGCTGTGGGCCCTGCCGCTGATCCTCGTCAAGGAGGACCAAGGGGCCACGATCGCCGCCATCGCCGTCGTCGTCGCGCTGCGCGCCCGGCGGCGCGGTGCGACCCGCGTCGTGCCGTACGCCCTCGGCGTCGCCTCCTTCGGCGCGGTCGCCGCACTGATGATCTTCACGATGATCATCCCGGCGTTCAACACCGCCGGCGGCTACGACTACTGGTCCAAGGTCGGCGAGACCGGCCCGTTCACCAGCGCGGACGTCAAGATCCGGACCCTGCTGTGGCTGCTCGTGCCGACCACCGGGCTCCTCGCCCTGCGCTCGCCGCTCCTCCTCGTCGCCCTCCCGACGATCGGCTGGCGGTTCCTCTCCTCCGACCCGCACTTCTGGGGCACGGACTGGCACTACAGCGCCGTACTGATGCCGATCGTGTTCCTCGCGCTCGTGGACGCGCTCCCGGCGGCGCGGTCCAGCCCCCGGCCCTGGCTGCGGTCGTACGCCTTCCATCTGCCCGGCGCCGCGCTCGCGGCCTCGCTGGCGCTGACCACCTCGCTGCCGCTCTCCGCCCTCACCGAGGCCGACGCCTTTTCCGTACCGGACCGGGTCGTCGCCGTCGAGAAGCTGCTCGACACCATCCCGGACGGTGCCACCGTCGAGTCGAACGTGGGCCCGATCAGTCGGCTCACCTCCCGCTGCCGGGTCTTCTGGATCGGCCGCGCCAAACCCCTCGAACCCGACTACATCGTCTTCAACAACAACTCGAAGTGGGTGAGGGACGTCCCGCTGTACGCCCGTCAACTGCACCCCGACGCCCGGTACCAACTCGCCGGCGTCATCCAGGGGTACGTCCTGCTGAAACGTACCTCCAGCTGACCCAAGGACATGGGCACGGGCGGAGCCGGCACCGGAAGGCGGACGCCTCCCGATGCCGGGCTCTCCCCTGGTACCCCCGGCACCCCCGTCGCCGGGCTCCCCCGATCCCCCGTCGGCCCATGGCCATTCCGTTGGCTATTCGGTGGCGATCGCGTTCAGCACATTCATCCGGCCCGCCCGGAACGCCGGGACCAGCGCGGCGAACAGGCCCACGAAGGCCGAGCCGAGGAACACCCCGGTGATCGTCGGCCAGGGGATGTCGAGGACGTTCAGGCCCTCCAGGGCGAGGAGTTGCTGGGCGGTGGCGCCCCAGCCCATCCCGAGGCCCAGGCCGAGGAGCGCGCCGAAGAGGGCGATGACGACCGACTCCAGGCGGATCATGCGGCGCAGTTGGCGGCGGGAGAGGCCGATCGCCCGCATCAGGCCTATCTCACGGGTCCGTTCGACCACCGAGAGGGCGAGTGTGTTCACGACACCCAGGACCGCGACGATGATCGCGAGGGCCAGCAGGCCGTAGATCATGTTGAGGAGCTGGTCGATCTGGCCCTTCAGCGCCTCCTTGTAGTCGGTCTGGTCGCGGACCTTGTACTGCGGATAGTCGTGCAGCGCGTCCTTGAGGGACGTGTACGCCGCCGCCTCCTGACCATCCTTCGCCGAGGCGAAGACGATCTGGTCGAGGGGCATCTTGTCGGCCGGGACGTACGTGGCCATCGTGTCGATGGACGTGCACATGGCCCCGGCGTCGATGACGACGTCGCTGCTGGTGATGGCGCGGACGGTCAGGTCGGCCGTCCGGCCGTCCGGGAAGGCGACCGCGACCTTGGAACCGAGCCGGATGTCGTGGTCCTCGGCGAACTTCTCGTGGACGGACATCGAGTCGGGCTTGTAGGCGTCGGCGAGCTTGCCCTGAACGGTCTCGGTGGCGAGGTCGGTGGCGTAGCTCGGGTCGGCGGCGGTGATGGCCGTGTCCTTGGAGGTCTTGCCGTCGGGGGTGGTGAAGTCGGCCCGGGTCCACTTGTACTCGGTGATGTTCTTGACGCCCGGGGCGGACCGCGCGGCCTCGACGGCCTGCGGGGTGATCAGCTCGCCCTTGTCGGACTGGATGATGAAGTCCGTGCCAACGGTCTTGTCGAGCTGCTGGGTGGCCGAGGCGACCATGGAGGAGCCGACGACGGACAGGCAGGCGACCAGGGCGAGGCCGATCATCAGGGCGGCGCCCGTGGCACCCGTACGGCGCGGGTTGCGCAGCGCGTTGCGCTCCGCCATCCGTCCGACCGGGCCGAAGATCCGCAGAACCAGCGCGCCGAGGACCCGGACCACACCGCCGGCGAGCAGCGGGCCGATGACGACGAAGCCGATGAGGGACAGGACGACCCCGCCGCCCAGCCACATCGAGCCCTCGCTCGCCTTGTCGGCGGCGGAGGCGAGGTAGAGGCAGTAACCGCCGCCGCCGGTCAGGAGGAGACCGATCGCGGCGCGTACGACACCGGCCTTGACGTCCAGCGGGGCGCCGGCGTCGCGCAGGGCGGCCATCGGGGAGACCTTGCCGGCGCGGCGGGCCGGGACGTACGCGGCGAGGACGGTGACGACGATGCCGAGGAACAGGCCGATCGCCGGGGTGGTCCAGGCGATGGTCAGATCATCGGTGGACAGGTTCATGCCGGTGGCGCCCATCAGCTTCATCAGGCCGATGGCGAGGCCGACGCCCGCGCCGACGCCGAGGATCGAGCCGAAGACGCCGAGGAGCAGCGCCTCGACCAGCACCGACCGGTTGATCTGGCCCCGGCTGGAGCCGATCGCCCGCATCAGACCGATCTCACGGGTCCGCTGGGCGACCAGCATGGAGAAGGTGTTGATGATCAGGAAGATGCCGACGAGGAAGGCGATCCCGGCGAAGCCGAGCATGGCGTACTTCATCACGCTCATGAACTCGCCGACGTCCTTGGCGCCCGCGTCCGCGACCTCCTTGGCGGTCTGCACCTTGTAGGCACCGCCCAGTTCGGCGGCGACGTTCTTCTTCACCTGCGCGTCCGTGAAGCCGGGCTCGGCGGTGATGTTGACGTTGGTGTAGACGCCGGTCTCGCCGACGAGGGTCTTCTGGGCGGTGGCGGTGTCGAGGTAGAAGATCGCGGCGCCCGGGTTGGTGACCTGGAACTCGGTGATGCCCGAGATCGTCGCCTCGTGCGTGCCGACCGCGCTGATCACGCCCAGCTCGTCGCCGACCTTCAGATCGTGTTTGTCGGCGGTGTCCGCGTCGACCATGATCTGGTCCGGTCCGCGCGGGGCGGCGCCGGAGGTGATCTTCATCGTGCGGGCGTCATTGGCGTTCCAGTTGCCGACGATGGTCGGGCCGCCGCTGGTGGGCCCGAGGTCGTCCTTGTCGGCGTCGACGACCGTCACCGAGGTGGAGAACACGGTCCCCTCGGCGGACCTCACACCGTCCGCGCTCCCCGCCTCGTCCACGACCGAGGCGGGCAGGACCGGCGGCTTGCCGTTGTCGGACTGGGTCTCACCGGTGTCCGAGGCACCCTTGGCGCTGACCGTGACATCGGAGGCCGTGGCGGCGAACAACTTGTCGAACGTCGTGCCCATCGTGTCGGTGAACACGAGCGTGCCGCACACGAACGCCACCGACAGCATCACGGCGACGGCCGAGAGGGCCATCCGCCCCTTGTGCGCGAAGAAGTTGCGCATGGAGGTCTTCATGACGGTCATGACGTACGCCCCCGGGCGTCGAAGTCCTTCATCCGGTCCAGGACGGTGTCGGCGGTCGGCTTGTACATCTCGTCGACGATCCGCCCGTCCGCCAGATACAGCACCCGGTCCGCGTAGGAGGCGGCCACCGGGTCGTGGGTGACCATCACGATGGTCTGGCCCAGCTCGTCGACCGACCTGCGCAGGAAGCCCAGCACCTCGGCGCCGGCACGCGAGTCGAGGTTTCCGGTGGGCTCGTCGCCGAAGATGATCTCGGGGCGTGCGGCGAGGGCGCGCGCCACGGCCACGCGCTGCTGCTGACCGCCCGAGAGCTGGGTGGGCCGGTGCCTGAGCCGGTCCGAGAGCCCCACGGTGTCCACCACGCGCCCCAGCCACTCCTTGTCCGGCTTCCGCCCGGCGATGTCCATGGGCAGCGTGATGTTCTCGATCGCGTTCAGCGTGGGCAGCAGATTGAACGCCTGGAAGATGAACCCGATCCGGTCCCGGCGCAGTCGGGTGAGCTTCTTGTCCTTCAGCCCGGTGATCTCGGTGTCGTCGAGGAAGATCTGACCGCTCGTCACGGTGTCGAGTCCGGCGAGGCAGTGCATGAGGGTGGACTTGCCCGACCCCGAGGGGCCCATGATCGCGGTGAACTGTCCCCGCGCTATGTCCACGTCCACATGGTCGAGGGCGACGACACGGGTCTCCCCGGACCCGTACGCCTTCACGACCTGCCGCGCCCGCGCGGCAACGGCCGTAGTCCCTCCAGTACCCCCGTGCCTGGTGATGGTCACAGCCGATGTCACGGTATGTCTCCTAAGTCGGTCAACAGATGGGTCTGTTGTTCGCTGGTTCCGAGGAAAGTGGTTGGTACGTCGATGTCGTGCGGTGGCAACGTCGTGCGGTGGCTACGTCGATGAGTCTGGTCCGCGGAGGGGGTCCACCGCGCTGGTGCGCGACCCCGTCTTCCGCTGGGGAAAACCCCACCCCCACCGCTCCGGTGCACCGCCCCCCAGCGGCGTAAAGCCAGGTTAAGGAGCGGGCCGGTCCCGTCTCGTCCTCCGCCGGTACGACCCCTCCCCGAGCCGTACGGCGGAGGTACCCCTAGGGGATCTCGCCCGCAGGGCGGAGCTGGTCTCAGGGTCGGGGTCCGCCCTTCGACGCACTGAGCCTGCACTCTGCCGTTGCGATTCAGCAGGGGCCGCGCGAAAGCGCGTCGTTGAGGGGTGGTGGCCGGTCGACGGGAGGGCCAAGTGGGAAGCTGTAGTTCCGTGGATAGATGCAGGGGGAAGGAATCCGGTGGGCGACGCACGACCCGCGATACGTGACACGACAGCACAGCGCACCGGAACCGGCAACAGACGCACCGCCGTCACCGCCGCCCTGATGCTGGCCATGGGCCTGGCCGCGCTGGACTCCACGATCGTCTCGACCGCGGTTCCGCAGATCGTCGCCGACCTCGGCGGCTTCTCCGTCTTCTCCTGGCTGTTCTCGGGCTATCTGCTGGCCGTGACGGTCACCCTGCCCGTCTACGGCAAGCTCTCCGACACCTACGGCCGCAAACCGGTGCTGATCGCGGGCACGGCGGTGTTCCTGCTGGGCTCGCTGCTGTGCGCGCTGGCCTGGAACATGGCCTCGCTGATCGCGTTCCGGATCGTGCAGGGGCTGGGCGGCGGGGCGCTCCAGGGCACGGTCCAGACCCTGGCGGCCGATCTGTACCCCTTAGAGGAGCGCCCCAAGATCCAGTCGAAGCTGTCCACGGTGTGGGCGGTGTCGGCGGTGGCGGGCCCCGGGGTGGGCGGGGTGCTGGCCGCCTACGCGGACTGGCGCTGGATCTTCCTGATCAACCTTCCGCTCGGCGCGGTGGCCCTCTGGCTGCTGGTCCGCCATCTGCACGAACCACGCCGGGAGTCGACGGGCCGACCGCGCACCGACTGGGCCGGCGCCCTGACGATCTTCGCCTGCGGCGGTGCGCTGCTCACCGCTCTGGTGCAGGGCGGGGTGGCCTGGGCCTGGCTCTCCTGGCCCTCGCTGACCCTGCTGGGCATGGGCCTCGCCCTGATCGTGGTCCTGGTGCTGATCGAGCGCCGGGCCGCCGAGCCGATCATCCCCGGCTGGGTGTGGCGCCGCCGCACCATCGCCGCCGTGAACCTGGCGCTGGGCGCGCTGGGCCTGTTGATGGTGGCCCCGACGGTCTTCCTGGCGACGTACGCCCAGTCGGTGCTGGGCCTGGCGCCCGTGGCCGCCGGTTTCGTGGTGTCGATCTGGACGTTGAGCTGGCCGGTGTCGGCGGCGTTCAGCCAGCACGTCTACCGCAGGATCGGCTTCCGGGACACGGCGATCCTGGGCATGGGGGCGGCGGCGGCCCTTCTCTTCGCCTTCCCGTTCCTCCCGTACCCGGGCGAGGCGTGGCAGCCGACCCTGCTCATGCTGCTGCTGGGCGCCGCCCTGGGCCTCTTCCAGCTGCCCCTGATCATCGGGGTCCAGTCGACGGTGGAGTGGGAGGAGCGCGGCACCGCCACCGCCTCCATCCTCTTCTGCCGCCAGACCGGGCAGACCCTGGGCGCGGCGGTCTTCGGCGCGGTCGCGAACGGGGTGCTCGCGTCCCGGCTGGGCGGCGCCGGCGACCTGGACGCGGTGACCCACTCCCTGGACGCGGGCCAGGCCCCGGACCACCTGAAACGCGCGGTCGCGGACGCGGTGCACGCGGTGTACCTGGGGGCGGCGGCCGCGGCGGTGGTGGCGTTCCTGGTACTGCTGCTGGTGGCACCGCGCACCTTCCCGGTGCTCAAGGACTGAGCGGTACCGGGGAAATGACCGTGGCCCCACCGGTCACCCGGTGGGGCCACGGCCCGGCGGACGTCATCGCCGCCGTCGAGGAGACGTCAGCGCTGCCGTGAACCGGCCTCGTCCTGTGTGGGGGCGGGACCAGCCCCCGCTCACCCGCGCCCGAAGAACTGCGGACTCGCGCCGCACCTCTGAACCCCCGAGAACGGGTGGGCGGGCGGGTGAACTCAATCGGTCAGCGCCGACAAGCTGTCCCGGACGTAGTCCATCTGCGCACGCACCTCCGCCCACCTCTCCTCATGCCCCCGCACCACCCTCTCGGTCTCCCGCAGCACCCTCTCCTCCCGAAGCCGCCCCTCGGCCAACACCTCCGCGGCCCGGGCCTCCGCCTCCCCCCGCAGCTCGGCCGCGGCCCGCTCCGCCTCGGCAACCCCCCGCTCCGCCTCGACGAGCGCGGCCTCGGCGGCAGCCACCCGCACCGCGTACCCCTCGTCGAACACCGCCTCCCGCTCGGCGACCTCCCGCTCGATGTCCGCGACCCGCTCGGCGAACTCCTTGTCCAGCTCGGTGAGCATCCCCTCGGCCCGCGCCCGCACCTCCCGCAGCGCCGCCACCGCCTCCCCGTGCCCCTCCTGCACGGCCCGCCGCGCACTCGCCCGCAGATCGTCGGCCCGCGCCCGCGCCGCCAGCGACCGCTGCCGCGCCCGCTCCTCGGCCTCCCCGCGCACTTCACCGGCGTACGCCTGCGCGGCCCCGAGCGTGCGCCGCCCGAACTCCTCCGCCTCGTCGATGACCCGCCGGGCCTCCCGACGCCCGTCCTCGACCACCGCCAGGGCCTCCTCGACACCCAGCTCGAACAACTGCTGGGCCCGCCCGCCGAGCGCCTCGTACGTCTGGGGGGCCAGCGCGTCGACGGCCTCCCGCAGCCGCGCCAGTTCCTCGCCCATGTCCCGGGCCAGCACGGTCAGCCGGGCGGCCCGCTCCCACGCCGCGTCACGCTCCCGCGAGAGGGCCGCCGCACAGGACTCGACCTGGTCGGGTCGGTAGCCACGCCGTACGACCTCGAAGTCGTGGGACGCCACCGGTGCGCCGCTCATCCTGACCCCTCTCCGCCGAACGCACACGAAATGATGATTTCGCGCACATCTTGATGTATCGGACTGAATTGCTCATAACCCGACACTCCGCGCAGAGGTCACGGACCTGCCCCCGAGAAACACGAAGGGGTCCGGCTCGGTCGTACGACCGAGCCGGACCCCTCAGCGATCGGGTCTACGGCACCGCGGCGGCGGGCAAGCCGCTGTCGAGGGCGGCGACCGCCGGACGATCAGCGGCCCCGCACCACCCCGACGATCACAGCAGCCCGTCCCACATCTCCTCCAGCAGCACCGACCACCAGCTCTCCGGCGAGGCGAGCGCCGCCGGGTCGAGGGCGGCGAGCTGCGCCTGGAAGTCGACGGTCCAGCGGCCCGCCTGCTCCTGGTTCAGACCGAAGCGAAGCCGCCACATCCGCCCGAGCAGAGCGAGACAGCGCGCGAACTCCGGCAGCCCGGTGTTCACGAACTGCGGCGGTACGGGCGCCCCGCCCGGCCCCGCCTCCACGGGCACGGCGACGATGTTCGCCGTGCCGTACTGCACACACAGCGCCTTGCCGAAGTCGCTGCCCATGACGAGGTACGAGCCCGCGTCCGCCGCCGGCTGCACCCCGCGCTCGGCCGCCAGCTCCGCCAGCGTCGGCACCGGACGGCCCGGCTGGGCCTGCGCCCAGAAGAACGGGCCCAGGTCCACCGGCAGCCCCGCCACCACCAGGGTGTGCGCCACAATCGGGGGCACACCCTGCCGTGACACCGCCTGCTGGTCGAACCGGAACACCCCCGGCCCGAACACCCCGGCCAGCTCCTGCCCGATCGCCTCCGGCGGGATCGGCTGCGCCGGCGGCACCGGCGCCAACGGCGCCCGCACCGGCCCCGGCCGCGCCGGACCGTCCGCCACCTGGTGCAACTCGCCCTGGTGCGCGAGCAGTTGGGCCATGCCCTGCTGCCGGCTGGCGTGGTCCTTGCCGTACGGGGCGATCGAGGTGATGCGCGCGTTCGGCCACTGCTCGCGGATCATCCGCGCGCAGTACGCACCCGGCAGCTCGCACGACTCAAGCTCCGTGTGCAGTTCGAGCACCGCCTCGGGGGGGATGTTCATCCCGCGCAGCTCATGGAAGATCTGCCACTCCGGGTGCGGGGTGCCCGGCGCGGACCGCCGGATCACCTGCTGCTCGGAGCCGTCGGGCGCGCGGTAGCGCAGTACGGCCTGGTAGCCGGGGCCCACGGTCGGCTGACCGGCGGGCGGCTGCGGATACCCGTACGCCGGCGGAGCCCCCATCGGCGCCCCCGGCCCACCGGGCATCCCCGGCCCACCAGGCATACCGGGCTGACCCGGCATCCCCTGCGGAGCCCCCGGCGGCATCCCGGGCGGCCCGGGCGGCTGCGGAGCACCGGGCCCACCGACAGCGGGCCCGGCCAGCATCGTCTCGGCGTGGTTCACGGACCCGGGGGCACCGGGCGGCTGTCCCGGCGCTCCGGGCATCCCAGGCGGCTGCGGCGCACCCGGACCGCCCACCGCGGGCCCGGCCAGCATCGTCGCCGCATGATGCACACCACCCGCGGGCGTACCCCCCGGCGGATTCGGCGCCCCGGGAGGCCCCGGAGGCGTCCCCGGAGCACCGGGCTGACCCGGCTGGCCTGGCTGACCCGGCTGTCCGGGAGCCCCGGGAGGCCCCGGCGGCTGCGGGGTGCCCGGACCGCCAATCGCGGGCCCGGCCAGCATCGTCGCCGCATGATGCACACCACCGGCAGGCGTTCCCCCCGGCGGAGGCGGCTGCGGCCCGCCCTCGGGCCCGTCCGGGCCGAGGGCCGAGACCAGTTGCGTCGGCACATAGGCGCCCGCCGAAGCACCCGGAGTCCCGGGCGCCGACGGCGGCGGAGGCGTACTCCCCGGACGCGCACCCGGTGTCCCGGGCGTGCCCGGCGGAGCCGGAGGAGGCGGCGTACCCGGCCCCGCGCCCCTGCCGCCCCGACGCGGAGGCGGCGCCGCCTTGCTGGTCGCGGCGTCCGCGATGTCACCGGCGTGCGGCGGCAACGGACGCCCGGGCGGCGGCGTACCGGCCCCCTGCCCGGCCCCGGCCTGCGGATACCCGTACGACGAGGGCACACCCGGCGGCGGAGTCCCCGGGCCCTGCGGCCCGCCCGGACCCTGCGGAAAGCCGTACGAGGACGCACCCGGCAAAGGCGTGCCCGGACCGGCCTGCGGAGGCGCCGGAGGCTGTTGCGTCTGCGAAGGCTCGCCCGGCAGCGATGTGTCGGGGCCGCCGATCGCCGGGGCCACCGTCGTACGCGGGAGCTGGCTGCCCCCGGAGATCAGTGCGGTCTTGGCCTCCGGCGGCGCGGACGGCGGCGGGGTGTCGCCGCCGCCGCTCAGATCGGGCAGTTGAGGCGCGAACACGGTCTCCGGCAGCGGTACCGAACGGTCGTCCTCGACATCGGCGTTGGTGTCCGTCCCGGCCCACGGAGTCGCCCCGTCCGGCACCGCGTCCCGGGGCTCGGCGTCCCTCGGCGGCACCGCGTCCCGCACCTCGTCCTCCACCGACGCGGCCGCCGGCCACGGCGTGGCGTCGGCGGGCCCCGGCAGCGTCGCCGGCGAGCCACCGCCGCCCGGCGGCCCGACGCCCCCCGAAGAGCCCGGGCCGGCCGCCGCCGGACGCGACCCGGCACCGTCCGACGCACCGGAACCCGCACCCGTGCCCGTGCCCGAGCGCCGGTCCGGAATCCCCATCCGGTCCGCCGCGTCCTGCAGCCACTCCGGCGGAGTCAGCAGGAACGACGTCTGGTTCAGATCCACCCGGGCCGGAGCGGCGGGCGCGGGCGCCGCCGCCGCTTCCGTACGGCCGTACTCCTCCTCGTAACGGCGGATCACCTCGCCCACCGGCAGCGACGGCCACAGCGTGGCCTCCCCGCTGTCGCGGGCGATCACCAGCCGCTGGGCGCCACCGTCGGAGCGCGGACCGTCCGCCCGGTCCTCCGCCCACACCACGAACCCGAGGTCGAACTCCCGCACCCGCACCTCACGGTGCTGATAGCCGGGAACGTCGCCGTTGATCCACTCCTCGGCGCGCTCCTGCGCCTGAGCGAACGTCACCATCGAAAACTCACTCCCCCGCCGCGAACACCGAAGCCGACCCTGCGGCCCCCGCGCCCCCGGCGACCGGTACGGCGCGTGCGAAGCCACCGTCCACCATCAGGTTGGCCACCGTCTCCAACTCCGGCGGATTGCCCGCCAGCCGGGACAGAAACGCGTCGAAGTCCTCACCGGCGGGGACCAACAACCGCTCCACCCGCTCGGCCGGCGGCCACGACGGATCGACATCACGGGCGTCGTCGTACGCGCAGAACCAGACCGACCCGATCCGGTCCCCCTTCACCTTCACCGCGAGCAGCCCGCCCTGCGCGAACGCCACCCCCAGGTAGTCCTTGGTGAGATGGTCCCGCAGACACTTGTTGACATACACCAGGTCATTGACGGCGGCCTCGTCGCGGACCGTGAAGAACGGCTGGTCCACCAGCAGCCCCAACTCCGCGTCCAGCGCCGCCCCCACCGGAGCGCACCCACCGGCCGCCTTCAGGAACGACCGGTACGCACCGGGCAGCCGGTACCCGAGTTCCTCCTCGACCCCGAGCACCTGCGACTCCGTCACCGCCACCGCCGACGACTTCGGCAACCCGAAATGCGCCGGCCGCGTCTCCTGCAACGGCCGCGTACCCCGCTTGTGCTGATCCACGTGCGCCGTCGCCACACCACCGTGATGCCGCAGCAACGCCTTCACCTCGACCGGCACCAACTCCAGCCGCCGACTGCCCACCACGTGATGCCACGTCCACCCGTGCGGCGTCGCCACCGGCGGAATCGTGCCCCACAGCTCATGACCGGAAGCCGCCAGGGCCGCGTTCGCCGACACGTAGTCCGTCAACCGCAGCTCATCCACGCCGAACCCCTCCGGAGGATCGGCGATCTCGGCGGCCGCGCGCGCGTAGGCCGAGAAGTCCGGATAGCCGTGCGCGTCCACACGGACACCCCCCGGATGACGCGCGGCCCGGACCGGGTCCGGAAACTGCACGACCTGCCCGGCGTAGGCCGCGTTCGGCGGCACGGCTCGCTGCCCGAGCCGACCTGTCGTCATGGCGGTAGCCCCCTGCGGCGTTCTGTCTGTTCCCTGCTCTGGTGTCGACAGCCTATGCGGTACGCCGACAGCGGTCACCGGGCCTCCGGTTCCGTGACCAGCCGTCACACGACCCTCACGCAACGCCGAAGAGCGGGCGTGTCGAGCCGCCCCAGCTTCCCCACCAGGCACGCCGTTTGGCACTCTGTGTCCCCTGACGGGGGATGTAACCGGAGGGGATGAGAACCATGAGCGCCACGCACGCGGGACCGGCGGGAGACCCCCGCATCGGCTGGAGCAACGCGGAACAGCCGCACGCCCCCACCCTCCTGCACCGCCGCGACGGCATCCTGCCGACCGTCGCCGCCGCCCTCTCCGTACGCGGCGAGACCCTCACCGGCACCGCCGCGCGCGGCGACCAGCCGCCCCCGCTCCACCCCCTCGTACAGGAGTTCCTCGACTCCCTCGCCACCGACCGCCGCGACCGCTTCACCGGACGCTGCGCCGAGGCCATCCTCATCTCCCGGCACATCACCACCGCCGACGCCGCCCGCAGCAGAAGAGCCTCACGCAAGCCCATGACCAACGGCGAGGCCCGCAAGGTCCTCAAGCAGGCCAAACTCACCACCCGCCACATCCGCGAGGACGGCGACCCCCTCCACGGCGATTTCGCCGCCCCCTGCCGCTCCTGCACCGCCCTCAGCGCCCACTTCGGCGTCCGCATCGTGAACCCGGCGTTGGACGGCTAGGCCGTGTCTTAGGCGCTACCGGCGGCCAGGCTCCTCCGGGGAGGCGGCCCGTACGTACGACCGCCCCCGGGTCCCTCCCGGCAGGGCACCGGACGGCCGAACGGGGCACCCAAAAGCCACTCCGGGCAACCGAACGCCCCTTACCGCCGTCTCCCAAAGCCCACCCCGGAAATCACCGAACCCACCCCAGGCCCACAGAATCACCTGGTACGGATCACCAGGTACACCGCCGCACCCACCATGAACCCCCGACGAACAAAGGGAAGATGCACACCGACCGCACCTCGACGACGCGCTTCTCCGTACCCGTCGACGCCGCCCTGCGCGCCGCCGGCTGGCAGCCCGGACGCTGGGACATAAAGCAGGCCGAGATCTGGGCCGACACCCTCCGCGAACATGTCTCACCCGCCGGCCACCGCCACGCCGTGTTCCCGGCCGCCGTCGAGGCATGGGCCGAGTTCGGCGGCCTCCGCCTCACCGCGCAGGGTCCCGGCCGCCAACTCGCCCCCGTCGGCCTCCACCTCGACCCCCTCCACGGCCTCCACATGGCCCGCACCCTCGGCGACCTCGGCCGCGCCCTCGACACCGAGGTCGCTCCGCTGGGCCACGAGACCGCCACGCAGGCCCTCCTGGCCATCGACACGGGCGGCCGCGCCTACGCCCTGGACCACACCGGCGACTGGTACCTCGGCCCCACCATCGACGCGGCCCTCACCACCCTCCTGACCGGCATCGACCCGGTACGCCTGACCGCGGGCTGAGAGCGCCTGACCGCGAGCCGAGGGCGCCTGCCGAGAGCCGAGGGCGCCTACTCGCCGTAGAGCCGAGGGCCGTGGGCGACTACCGGTCCGACGTGGCCGTTCGCGCAGCCCCGCGCCCCTTTGATGCGCTCCGGCGGCTACGAACTGCGGGCAATCATGCCGTCGTAGCCGCGGGCAATCGTGCCGCTGGGGCGGCCCCACGCCGCACGCCCCCTACACCGCAGGCCCCCTACGCCGCCGGAATCACCGCCGACACCCGAAATCCCCCCGCCTCGGTCGGCCCCGACACGAAAACTCCCCCCAGCCCAGCCACCCGCTCCTTCATGCCGAGCAACCCGTTCCCCCCGCTCGGCAACCGCGCCGCCCCCGCCGCCCCCGGCACCGGCGGCGGCCCGTTCTCCACCTGCATCGCGATCTCCGCCTCCCGATGCGCCAACCTCACATGCGTCTTCGCCCCCGCCGCGTGTTTGTGCACATTCGTCAACGCCTCCTGCACCACCCGATACGCCGTCTGCTCCACCGCCGCCGCATACACCCGCACATCCCCCTCCACCGACAGCTCCACCACCATCCCCGCGGCCGCCGACTGCCCCACCAACTCCTCCAACTCCGCCAGCCGAGGCCCCTCCCCCGACTCCACCTCCACCTCGGCCCGCGAAGCCGCCGCCGCGGCCGCCTCCCCCACGGCCGCCAACGGCACGGCCACCGGCTCCCGCGAAACCGACGACAACGCCTCCCCCGACCGCAGCACCCCCAACATCTCCCGCAACTCCGTCAACGCCTGCCGCCCCATGTCCCCCACCAACGCGGCATTCCGCACAGCCTTCTCGGGGTCCTTCCGCGCCACCGCCTGCAGAGCTGCCGCGTGCACCACCATCAGACTCACCCGGTGCGCGACCACGTCATGCATCTCCCGCGCGATACGGGTCCGCTCCTCCCCCCGAGCCCACTCCGCCCGCTCCTCCGCCCGCTCCGCGAGCAACTGAAGCTCCCGCTCCAACGAATCCGCCCGCTCCCGCAACGACTCCATCAACCGCCGCCGCGCCCCCACATACAGCCCCAGCAACACCGGCGGCGCCGTCAGCCCTATCGCCACCGCCAACGACACGAACGGCGCGAACCACTCCCCGCCGACCCCCGCCTCACCACTCACCCCACCCTGCGTCGTCTGCACGAACCACACGATGAAGACCCCGCAGAACGCCATCCCCGACAGCGCCCCGATGATCCGCCGCGGCGCCTCCGAGGCCGCCAACGTGTACAGCCCGACGAGCCCCATCAGATACCCCATCTGAGCGGGCGCGACAGCGACGAACACCAACACCACGGCAACGGGCCACATCCGCCGCACCAGCAACACGGACCCGGCGGCGGCCCCGAAAACGACCCCCACCCCCACCGGCAACCCGGCGCTCCCCGCGAAGATCTCCCCCTGAATCGCACACTCGACCGCCGACACAGACGCCAGCCCCCCGTCGAGCAGAGCCCCCCGCCACCGCTCCCACCACCAGGGGCCCGCCCGGCCCTCCGTCCCGGCCTGGGTGCGGTCTTCCCCCGTCGTGGTCATAGCCCAAGCCTACGTTCGAGCGCCCCCGCTTTTCCGGCGAGTTTCCCGTGCCGGACGAAGCGGCCGAGCAGGCGGTGGGCGAGTCCTGTCGAGGCCGCCTGGTGATCAAAGTCCCAGGGGGGTGCCGACTTGTACCGTCGCATCGAGGGGTCCTGGTACGGCATAGTGGAGTCCGCGCGCGAAGCCGATCACCAGAATCGGACATGGCGCGCAAGCCATCCCGGATCGTCTAAGGGCAGGACAAACGGTTTTGGTCCGTTGAATGAGGGTTCGAATCCTTCTCCGGGAGCCCACAGCACACACGACATCGGTTCGGGTCCTGACCAAGACAGACGGGTCAGGGCCCGCTCACATTTCCCCCTCACGACGCCCCGGTATCCTGCGGATGTCCACACCCCAGCCATCCACAGCCGAAGGGCATCCCCGTGAGCGCAACCCGCCCGGCAGCCGTCGTCGTACTCGCAGCGGGTGAGGGCACCCGTATGAAGTCGGCCACACCGAAGGTCCTGCACAGCATCTGTGGCCGCTCCCTCGTGGGCCACGTCCTCGCCGCCTCGCGGGAGTTGGACCCGGAGAACCTGGTCGTCGTCGTGGGACACGCCCGCGAGAAGGTCGCCGAGCACCTCGCCGAGATCGACCCCGGCGTCCGTACGGCCGTCCAGGCGGAGCAGAACGGCACGGGGCACGCCGTACGGATGGGCCTGGAGGCGCTGGGCGGCGTCGTCGACGGCACCGTCGTGGTCGTGTGCGGCGACACCCCGCTGCTGACCGGCGCCGCTCTCCGGGCCCTGGCCGCCACCCACTCCACCGACGGCAACGCGGTGACCGTGCTGACGGCCGAGGTCCCGGACGCCACCGGTTACGGCCGGATCGTGCGGGACGGGGCCTCCGGCGCGGTGACGGCGATCGTGGAGCACAAGGACGCCTCCGAGTCGCAGCGGGCGATCCGCGAGATCAACTCGGGGGTGTTCGCGTTCGACGGCCGGCTGCTCGCGGACGCGCTGGGGAAGGTCAGGACGGACAACAGCCAGGGCGAGGAGTACCTGACCGACGTGCTCGGGATTCTGCGCGAGGCCGGGCATCGGGTCGGGGCGTCGGTCGCGGGTGACCACCATGAGATCGCCGGGATCAACAACCGCGTACAGCTCGCGGAGGCACGGCGGATTCTCAACGACCGGCTGCTGACCGAGGCCATGCTGGCGGGCGTCACAGTCGTCGATCCCGCCACCACCTGGGTCGACGTGACCGTCACCTTCGAGCAGGACGCCGTCGTCCAGCCGGGTACGCAGCTCCTCGGGTCCACGCATCTCGGCGAGGGCGCGGAGGTCGGGCCGAACAGTCGGCTGAAGGACACGAGCGTCGGGGCCGGGGCCCGGGTCGACAACACGGTGGCCGACGGTGCGGAGATCGGGGCGCAGGCGAACGTCGGGCCGTACGCGTATCTGCGTCCCGGTACACGGCTGGGGCTGAAGTCGAAGATCGGGACGTATGTCGAGACCAAGAACGCGAACATCGGTGAGGGGACCAAGGTCCCGCATCTCTCCTATGTGGGTGACGCGACGATCGGGGAGTACTCGAACATCGGCGCGGCGAGTGTCTTTGTGAACTACGACGGGGAGAACAAGCACCACACCACCGTCGGGTCGCACTGCAAGACCGGCTCGGACAACATGTTTGTGGCGCCTGTCACGGTCGGGGACGGCGCGTACACGGCCGCCGGGTCGGTGATCACGAAGGATGTGCCGCCCGGTTCGCTGGCCGTGGCCCGTGGTCAGCAGCGGAATATCGAGGGCTGGGTGGCCCGTAAGCGTCCGGGGAGCGCGTCGGCGAAGGCGGCCGAGGCGGCCTCTCGGCAAGGCGAGAGCGAAAGCTGACCGGAAACAGGTGCGCCAAGGACGTCGTACCGTGATAAGTGCACACCCGCACCCCAGCTGAGCGGCTGTTGTCCGCCCGGCTGAGAAACCTCTGAGGAGACAGTGCTGTGACCGGGATCAACACGACCGGCGAGAAGAAATTGATGTTCTTCTCCGGCCGCGCCCACCCCGAGCTTGCCGAGGAGGTCGCCCAGCAGCTGGGTGTCGGGGTCGTCCCGACGAGGGCCTTCGACTTCGCCAATGGCGAGATCTATGTGCGCTACGAGGAGTCGGCCCGTGGTGCGGACTGCTTTGTGATCCAGAGCCACACGGCTCCGATCAATCAGTGGATCATGGAGCAGTTGATCATGATCGATGCGCTGAAGCGCGCGTCGGCCCGTTCCATCACCGTGATCGTGCCGTTCTACGGTTACGCGCGGCAGGACAAGAAGCACCGCGGACGTGAACCGATTTCTGCGCGTCTGGTCGCTGATCTGATGAAGACGGCGGGTGCGGACCGGATTCTGGCGGTGGATCTGCACACGGACCAGATCCAGGGCTTCTTCGACGGTCCGGTGGATCACCTGTTCGCGTTGCCGCTGCTGGCGGACTACGTGGGCGAGAAGGTGGACCGGGCGAAGCTGACGGTGGTCTCTCCGGACGCGGGCCGGGTGCGGGTGGCGGACCGTTGGTGCGACCGTCTCGGGGCGCCGCTGGCCATCGTGCACAAGCGGCGTGACAAGGACGTGGCGAACCAGGTGACCGTCCACGAGGTCGTGGGTGAGGTCGAGGGCCGGATCTGTGTCCTGGTCGACGACATGATCGACACGGGTGGCACGATCTGCGCCGCCGCGGACGCGTTGTTCGCGCACGGCGCGGAGGACGTGATCGTGACGGCGACACACGGTGTGCTGTCCGGTCCGGCGGCGGATCGGCTGAAGAACTCGCGGGTGAGTGAGTTCGTGTTCACGAACACACTGCCGACGCCGAACGAGCTGGGGCAGGACCTGGACAAGATCAAGGTGCTGTCGATCGCGCCGACGATCGCGAACGCGGTGCGCGAGGTGTTCCAGGACGGTTCGGTGACGAGCCTGTTCGACGAGCAGTAGAACCGCCTGGGGTTCCTCTGTGGCCCTGTGGAGATCGTTTTGGGTGTGGCCTCCCTCGCCGAGTAGACTTCCGAAGTTGCTCGGCGAGGGAGGCCGTACCTGTTGTGTGGCAGGTGTGGCGGTCCGTTATCGACGCGCTCTTCGTAGCAGGCCGTTCGTGGCCGGGTGACCCGTCCGTATCTACCTCTACGAGGAGTGATCGTCATGTCCGAGGTGAAGCTCGCCGCCGAGACGCGCACCGAGTTCGGCAAGGGTGCCGCGCGCCGTATCCGTCGTAACAACCAGGTTCCGGTCGTGCTGTACGGGCACGGTTCGGACCCGCTGCACCTGTCGCTGCCGGGTCACGACCTGCAGATGGCGCTGCGTACGCCGAACGTTCTGATCGCGCTGGACATCGACGGCAAGAAGAGCGAGCTGGCGATCCCGAAGGCCGTGCAGCGTGACGCGATCAAGGGCTTCCTGGAGCACGTCGACCTGCTGCTGGTCAAGCGTGGCGAGAAGGTCACGGTCGAGATCCCGGTGCACACCGAGGGTGAGCTGGCGGCGGGTGGGAACCTGCTGGAGCACGTGCTGAACGCGCTGCCGGTCGAGGCCGAGGCCACGCACATCCCCGAGGCCGTGACGGTCTCCGTCGAGGGTCTGGAGGCGGGTGCGTCCGTGCTCGCGAAGGACATCACGCTGCCCAAGGGTGTCACCCTGGCGGTCGAGGAGGACGCGGTGGTTCTCCAGGTTCTGGCCGCGCAGGCGGAGGAGCCGTCCGAGGAGGCCGGCGAGGGCGAAGAGGCCGCGGAGGCCTGAGCCTCAGCTGTAGGCGAGACTGTCAGCCGCCGTTCCCTCCTGGGAACGGCGGCTGCCGCGTAAGGAGACATGGACGTGACCACCCCTGCCAATGACCCTTGGCTCATCGCCGGACTCGGTAATCCCGGGCCGGAGTATGCGGCGAACCGGCACAACGTCGGGTTCATGGTGGTGGATCTGTTGGCCGAGCGGATCGGGGGGAGGTTCAAGCGGGCGGGGAAGGCTCAGGCTCAGGTGGTGGAGGGGCGGATCGGGCCTCCGGGGCCGCTGAGCCGGCGGGTGATTCTCGCCAAGCCGATGTCGTTCATGAATCTGTCGGGTGGGCCGGTGAACGCCCTGCGGGACTTCTACAAGGTCCCCGTCGCCCAAATCGTGGCCATCCATGACGAGCTGGACATCGATTACGGGACGCTGCGACTGAAGCTCGGTGGTGGTGACAACGGTCACAACGGGCTGAAGTCGATGACCAAGGCGATGGGCCCCGACTACCACCGTGTGCGCTTCGGAATCGGGCGCCCACCTGGTCGTATGCCGGTCGCGGACTTCGTCCTCAAGGACTTCTCCTCGGCCGAGCGCAAGGAGCTGGACTACTTCGTGGATCGGGCAGCGGATGCCGTGGAATGCCTGGTCATCGAGGGGTTGGAGCGTGCTCAGGGGACGTACAACTCCTGAGGGTTGACCGACCGGTGTGCCATGGCCAATGATCCCCGCCATGCCTGACACCAAAGCCACCGCTTCTCGTTCGCGGCGCCGTCCGCGCTCGGACGGCGGCGGCGCGTCGACCGCGCTGCGGTACGGGCGGCTGGGGTCGATGGGGCTGGTCGCGCTGCTGATTCTGATCGCCGGGGTGTGGGGTTCGTGGCCCTCGGCCCAGCATGTGATGCTCAGCAAGGGGCGCGAGCAGGGGACGATGACCGTCTCGCGGTGCGACGACGAGGTCTGCTCGGGGCCGTACGAGCCGGTGTCGACGGGGTCCACCGCTCGGGAGAAGGTCACCATCGAGAAGTCCGTGGCGGTGGAGACGGGCAAGACGTACACGGTGGTCGTGAAGCCGGGGAGCAGTGAGGTCGTACGGACCGGGCCGGCGGGCATGTTGTACGCCTGGGTGCCGCTCGGCGGTGCCCTGCTGCTGGCCTCGGTGGTCGTGGCGGGCGGTCTGCGGATGACCCGCTCGGCATGGGTGCTGGGCGGTGCCGGGCTCGCCCTCGTCACGGCGGCCTGGGTGGCCCTCTGAGCCCCGGCCCGCGTCGAGGACGTCCAGGGCCCACCGCGGACGGCCCACCACAGACGAACGGTGCCCCCATGGTCGTACGACCGTGGGGGCACCGCTGTGTGGAAGGGGGGTCAGCCGGTGTTGCGGAGGCCGGCCGCCACGCCGTTCACCGTCAGCAGGAGCGCCCGGGACAGCAGCGGGTCGGCGTCCTCCCCGGCGGCTGCCGCGTCGCGCTGGCGCTTGAGCAGGGCTACCTGGAGGTAGCTGATGGGGTCGAGGTAGGCATCGCGGATGGAGAAGGTCTGCTGGAGGACGGGGTTGGCGTCGAGCAGCTTGTCCTCTCCGGTGATGCGGAGTACCTCACGGACGGTCAGCTCGTGTTCGGCCTTGATGGCGTCGAACACGTGCTTGAGGTGGTCGGGGACGAGGGTGTCGACGTAGTGGCCGGCGATCCTGAGGTCCGTCTTGGCCAGCGTCATCTCGACGTTGGAGAGGAAGTTGCGGAAGAAGTGCCACTGCTCGTGCATCTCGTCCAGGACGGTGTCGAGGCCGGCTTCGCGCAGTGCCTTGAGGCCGGAGCCGACGCCGTACCAGCCGGGCACGATCTGGCGTGACTGGGTCCAGCCGAAGACCCAGGGGATGGCGCGCAGGCCGTCGAGTCCGGCGCCGGAGTCGGGGCGGCGCGAGGGCCGCGATCCCAGGTGCAGGTCGGCGAGCTGGTCGACGGGGGTGGAGGCGAAGAAGTACGCGGGGAGGTCGGGGTCCTCGACGAGACGGCGGTAGGCGGCCTCGGCGGCGTCGCTGACGACATCCATGGCGGCGTCCCAGCGGGCGAGGGCCTCGACGGACTGGCGGGGCGCGGTGTGCAGGGCGGAGGCCTGCAACGTCGCCGCCACCGTCAGCTCCAGGTTCTCGCGGGCCAGCGACGGGACGAGGTACTTGTCGGAGATGACCTCACCCTGCTCGGTGACCTTGATCTCGCCCTCCAGGGTGCCCCAGGGCTGGGCGAGGATGGCGTCGTGGGAGGGGCCGCCGCCCCGGCCGACGGTGCCGCCCCGGCCGTGGAACAGCCTCAGCCGCACTCCGTACCGGTGCGCCACGTCACGCAGGCGCCGCTGCGCGCGGTGGATCTCCCACTGGCTGGTGGTGATGCCGCCGAACTTGGACGAGTCGGAGTAGCCGAGCATGACCTCCTGGACGTCTCCGCGCAGCGCGACCAGTCGGCGGTACGACGGGTCGGCGAGCATGTCCTCCAGGATCGTGTCGGCGGCCTTCAGCTCGTCGGTGGTCTCCAGCAGGGGCACGATGCCGATCTTGGCCCAGCCGGCGTGGAGGTCGATGAGGCCGGCCTCGCGGGCGAGGACGGTGGCGGCGAAGACGTCGTCGGCGCCCTGGCACATCGAGATGATGTACGACTCGATGACCTCGGGTCCGAAGACGGCCAGCGCCCTCTTGACGGTCTCGAACACGCCGAGGGTCTTGGCCCCGGCTGCGTCCAGCGGGGCGGGAGTGGGGCCGAGCGGGCGGCGGGACCTCAGCTCCTTCGCGAGGAGCTTGTGGCGGTACTCGCGGGGCATGTCCTCGTAACGCCAGGACTCCTCGCCGAGGCGGTCGAAGAGCTGACCGAGGGTGTGGTGGTGGGCGTCGGCGTGTTCGCGGACGTCCATGGTGGCGAGCTGGAGGCCGAAGGCGGCGAGGGTGCGGATCGTACGGTTCATCCGGCCCTCGGCGAAGAGGCCGCCGCGGTGTTCGCGCAGGGAGGTCTGGATCAGCGTGAGGTCGCGAAGCAGCTCGGCGGTACCCAGGTAGTCCCGTCCGGGCTCGTGCGGGGTGCCCTTGGCGAGGCGCTGCTTGGTGTTCTCCAGCTTCTGCCGGACGCAGGTGGCCTTGAGGCGGTAGGGCTCTTCGGCGTTGAGGCGCTTGTAGCGGGGGCTGATCTCGGGGAGGGCGTCGATGTCGGCCTGGAGCGAGGACAGCAGCTCTTCCGTCGCACCCGTGTAGCGGATGGAGTTGGAGAGGAAGCCGCGCAGCTCGTCGATGAGTTCGAGGGCGTCGTTGATGCCGTGCTCGTGCTGGAGGATGAGGACGTCCCAGGTCACCTGGGGGGTGACATTGGGGTTGCCGTCGCGGTCGCCGCCGATCCAGGTGCCGAAGGTGAGGGGGCGGGTGTCGTCCGGGAGGGTCACGCCGACCCGCTCCAGCTCGGCGGTCAGGTCCTCCAGGACGTCACCGACGGCGTTCGCGTGCAGCTCGTCCAGGTAGTAGATGGCGTTGCGGGCCTCGTCGGCGGGCTCCGGCCGTACGACGCGCAGCTCGTCCGTCTGCCACACCAGGTCGATGTTCTCGGCGAGGCGGATGTCGTAGCGGCGGCGGTCGGACTCGATGACCGGGGTCTCCAGGAGCGCGGCGATGCGCCGGAGCTTGTTGAGGACCGACCGGCGCGCGGCCTCGGTGGGGTGCGCGGTGAAGACGGGCCGTACGTTGAGGTTCCTGACCGTCTCGCGCAGGTGTTCGGGGTCGGCGTCCTTGAGGCGGTCGGCGGTACGGGCGAGGAGTCCGCCCTCGGCGGCGCGGCGGGCGCGCAGCTCGCGGCCCCGGTGGACCTGCTCGGTGACGTTGGCCAGGTGGAAGTAGGTGGAGAAGGCGCGTACGAGCTTGGCGGCGGTCTCCAGTTCGGTGCCGCGCAGCAGTTCGGCGGCGGCCTCTCCGTCCTCGCGGGTCAGGCGGCGGACGCGCTCGACCAGGGCCAGGAGTTCGGGGCCCTCCTGTCGTACGAGGGCTTCGCCCAGCAGGTCGCCGAGGCGCCGGATGTCGGCGCGCAGCTCGCTGCTGACCGTGGTGGTCTGGTCGTCGGCACTGCTCACAGGTGCGGCTCCTTGCAGTGTGGAAGCTCAGCTGGAGGGGACCCGGGTGGGGGAACGGGTGGGAGCGGACCGCGCTGTCCGACCGCCTCCAAGGATAGGTGGCCCGTGGCACGCCCAGCCCGCTAGGTGCGGTTTCGGCGGCACCCAGTGCCAGGTCGCTTCGCCAGGGGCCGCCGAGCGGGTGCGGCGGGCCGGACGTGGAGGCGGGCGTGTGGTTGCGACACATGTGCGGTATGTCCATCCGGGCGCGCAGGTCGTGCGCTCTTGCCGCCCGCCACCGCGCTGCCATACTTACGATGCCGTAGGTTACGGAACCGTAGGGACTGCCGACAGGTACCCGGCTCATCCTGGTACGGGTACCCGGCTCGTCCTGGTACCGACCGGAACCTCCCCCCACTCCCTTCTCCGCACCCTCGACCCCACAGGGGACGCCCCATGAGCACAAGTTCCGATGTGATCGACGACGCCCAGAAGGCGCCAGATGCCCCGGGTTCTCCGGGTGACGACACCGACTCCTCCACCGGCTCGGCGACGCTGGGCGGCGAGAAGAAGCGTTCGATCGAGCAGATCGCGCTGTTGCTGTTCATCGTCGTCCCGTTCCTGGCGCTGCTCGCCGCGGTCCCGCTGGCCTGGGGCTGGGGGGTGAGCTGGCTGGATCTGGGCCTGCTGGTGTTCTTCTACTACCTGGGCTGCCACGGCATCACGATCGGTTTCCATCGTCACTTCACCCATGGCTCGTTCAAGGCCAAGCGCCCGTTGAAGATCGCGCTGGCGATCGCGGGTTCGATGGCCGTGGAGGGACCGCTGGTCCGCTGGGTGGCCGACCATCGCAAGCACCACAAGTTCTCCGACGCCGAGGGCGATCCGCACTCCCCGTGGCGGTTCGGCGAGTCCCTCCCGGCGCTGATGAAGGGCCTGTGGTGGGCGCACATCGGCTGGATGTTCGACGAGGAGCAGACGCCGCAGGACAAGTACGCGCCGGATCTGATCAAGGACGGGACGCTGCGGCGGATCTCCCGCCAGTTCGTCCTGTGGACGGTGCTCTCCCTCGCGCTGCCTCCGCTGATCGGCGGTCTGGTGACGATGTCGTGGTGGGGCGCGTTCACGGCCTTCTTCTGGGGTTCCCTCGTACGGGTGGCGCTGTTGCACCATGTCACCTGGTCGATCAACTCGATCTGTCACGCCGTCGGCAAGCGCCCCTTCAAGTCCCGCGACCGCTCGGGGAACGTGTGGTGGCTGGCGGTCCTGTCCTGCGGCGAGTCCTGGCACAACCTCCACCACGCCGACCCGACGTCGGCGCGGCACGGCGTGGAGCGCGGCCAGCTGGACTCCTCGGCCCGTCTGATCCGCTGGTTCGAACAGCTGGGCTGGGCGTACGACGTGCGCTGGCCGTCACGCTCGCGTATCGATTCCAGGCGCAACACGGGTGAGGACGGCTCCCGGCACCGGAAGGCATCGGCCGAGGCGGCATGATTGACGGCGTGGCGACCGACTCCAGCAGCACCCCGAGCAACGAGAAGCAGCGGCGTACGCGGCGCACCCGGATGACGGGCGCGGAGCGGCGGGCACAGCTGCTGGAGATCGGTCGCACGCTCTTCGCGGCGAAGGGGTTCGAGGCGACGAGCGTGGAGGAGATCGCGGCCAAGGCCGGTGTCTCCAAGCCCGTCGTCTACGAGCACTTCGGCGGCAAGGAGGGCCTGTACGCGGTGGTGGTGGACCGCGAGATGCGGCGGCTGCTGGACATGGTGACCAGTTCCCTGACCGCCGGCCACCCGCGTGAGCTGTGCGAACAGGCGGCGTTCGCCCTCCTCGACTACATCGAGGAGTACACGGACGGTTTCCGCATCCTGGTCCGGGACTCCCCGATCCCGCAGTCGACGGGTTCCTTCGCGTCGCTGATCTCCGACATCGCCACCCAGGTGGAGGACATCCTGGGCCGCGAATTCAAGAGCCGGGGCTTCGACCCCAAGCTGGCGCCGCTGTACGCCCAGGCCCTGGTCGGCATGGTCGCCCTCACCGGCCAGTGGTGGCTGGACGTCCGCCGCCCGAAGAAGGCGGAGGTGGCGGCGCATCTGGTGAACCTGGCGTGGCATGGGTTGGACGGGATGGAACAGAAGCCGAGGCTTATCGGCCACCGGAAGAGCTAGCCGCTCGGCCTTGGGGGTGCCTAATGGCTCGGGGGTGCGGGTGGTTTGGCGGGTGCGGGTGGGTGGGGGTTGTTCGCGCCCACGCGGCGGAGCCGCATATTGACACAGCCCCGCGCCCCTGAAAAGCACGGGCTGCGCCCGGCTTTTCATCGGCCCGCAGGCCGGTTTTGAGGGCCGGAGGCCCGAATCTTCAGGGGCGCGGGGAACTGCGCGAACGGCCACGACGGACCCGCGGCCGCCCACGCACCCACCCCCCTACGGCGAGTGGGCCCTTCAGCCAACCTCACCCTCATCCCGAGCGCTGAGCGCCAGCTCATTGCCCACAGTGAAATACGGCTTCACCCGAGTCCGCCCCCGCTCAAAGTGCTCAAACACCTGCGCGGGCACATGATCCGTCCTCTTCCGCTCGACCACATCGCCCCCGATCCGCCCGACCGGCAGGTCCTCCGCCCCCGGCGCCGGCACCAACCGCAGATCCCACAGATCGTGCTCGCCGCTCCGCCGGTCCATGACCTCCTTGTAGGGAACGGTGAACCGGAACCCCCGCTCCCCCACCCCCCAGGCGGCCACGGAGAAGTCGTACGCCGTATCCTCCCGCGACACCACCCGCACCACAGCGGCCTCCCCCAGCCGCACGTCCCCATACAGCCGCGCGGTGACCGTCACCGTCCCGGCGCCCGTCTCGATGGTGTGGGCCTCGGCGTGCGCCGGTCGCAGCCAGGTGCGTAGCGCGAGGAAGCCGTCGTTGGTGGGGTACGGAATCCACGCGGCGACACCCCGCCGGTCGGCATCGGGCGCACGCCCGACAAGCGCGGCCTGTTCCACGAGCCGCGCGGTCAGCCGGACCCGCTTGTTGGTGCCGCGCGGCGCGACATAGCAGTCCCAGCGGCCCTCGGCGAGGGTGTGGTCGGCGCGGTGGAGGGTGGCGTGGGCCATGCCGCCGGGGGCGTCGCCGCTCGGCAGTACCCGTACGCGGACCTCGCGCTTGGCGGGGTCGCGGCGCATACGGGCGATGAAGTCGAGGGGCCCGGCGGGCAGTTCGGCCGGGTCGAGGAGGACGGTCACGCCACCGTCGGCGGTCGCGCGAGCGTGGGCCGTGGGGGCGGGGACGCTCTCCCCGGCGCCGGCGGCCGGCGCGGCCTCGGGGCGCTTGCGGCCGAACCTGGCGAGAAGGGCCGAGAGATCCCAGCGGCGGCCGCGGGAGCGCCGGGCCCCGGAGAGTTGCTCGAAGAGGGCCTCGTAGCGGCGGGCGATGGCGTCGGGGGCGTAGGTCTCGGCCTTCTTCAGGGCGCCCGCGCCGAGCCGCGCCCGCAGCTCGCTGTCGGAGACGAGCCGGTTGAGCGCGTCGGCGTAGGCGTCGACCGTTCCGTCCCCGTCGAGCGGTACGAGCAGCCCGTCCTCACCGTCGGCGATGATCTCTCCGGGGCCGTGCGGGCAGTCGGTGGCGACGACCGGGACACCGCAGTGCATGGCCTCGACGATGGTCATGCCGAAGGACTCCATGTCGGAGGAGACGGCCGCGACGGCGCCCTTGGCCCACTCCGTCTCGATCCGTGAGACCGCTCCCATGAGGAACGCGCGGTCGTGCAGCCCGAGCCGGTCGATGTGCTCCCGCAGATTCGCCTTCTCGGGGCCGCGCCCGTAGAGCCTGAGGGTCCAGTCGGGGTGTTCGGCGGCGATCTTGGCGAAGGCGTCGAGGAGTCGGTCGTACCGCTTGATCGGGATGAGCCGGCCGGCGGCGACGATGACCTTGGAGTCGAGGGTGGACTTCTCGACGGCGGGGTCGTGGACGCCGTTGGGTATGCAGACAATGGTGGTGCTGACGTCGGGGAGGGCGGCCCGGTACTGGGCGGCATCGGCCTCGGAGACGGTGACGAAGGCGTCGAGTCCGGCGACGGCCTTGTTCTGGTGCTCGCGCAGCAGGTCCTTGTGCTGGTCGAGGCTGAGGTGTTCCTGACCGACGCGGAGATAGCGGCCGCGGCCGTCGCGGGCGAGATAGCCGTTGAGGTCGGGGCGGGTGGCGATGACCACGTCGGCGTCGGTGCGGGCGAGGAAGTCGCCGATGCGTTCGTCCTGGAGGGCCGTGTACGGCAGGGTCTTGGAGTTGACGGCTCCGGTGTCCCGGAACATCGTCGGCGGCAGCTTGGTGAGTTCGTTGTCGCCCTCGTAGCCGGGGTGGTCCTTGCGCATGTCGATGAGCGAGGTGAGTGCCACGCGCGGGTCGAACGGCAACGCCGGTTCGTCGCGGACCCGGTGGACGCTGACCACCTCGACGTCGTGCCGGTCGGCGAACGCGGCCGACAGGCTCGTCGTCGCGCGGATGGTGCCGCCTATGCCGTAGGCGTTGTTGATCAGAAAGACTATTTTCACGTGTGTTTCCCCCTGGGGCCCGGCCCTGGGCAGGGGGCGACAACGCCAGCGGACCCACGGACGGGTCGGCCGGAATTCCCCCTGGTCGCAGGCAAACTCCCCGATTTCCCCGTACCGCTGGTCGAAGTCAAACAAAAAGTGAACCGAGGATATAGCTCGCTCAAAGGAGAGCCAAAGAACAATATCAGCCACGTGTGCGTTAGAAGACCGGAGTTGGGGGTAGAAGAGGGCACCAGAATCGGAGTATTACACTCCGTTTAAGCCAACTCCCTTTTTCATCAAGGGATTTGCCTGCTAGGCGGGAGTAGTCAATACAGTGGGCGCGGTCGGCGCGGAACGCAGCGGTGTGGTCTCCAACACCTCCGCCGCCATCCGTCCCGCCGGACCGGCGGTCCCCTCGGCGATTCGACGGAACGTCTCCTGGGCCCGGCGCGCGGGCCACCGCTCGGGCAGATGCCGTACCGGCAGCCGGGGGTCGGTGCGGATGACGCGCAGCCACTCGGCGACCAGTCGCAGCCGGGTGGCCATCGGGTCGGCGGAGTCGAGGCCGGCGGCGTTCCACCGCTGGTCGAAGGCGGTGTACCGGGCGGCGAGGGCGTCGAGGTCCCAGCTCTCGCGGATCATCAGCCCGATGTCCGTGAACTCGTCGGCCCGCGCGTGGAACACCTTCACATGCGCGTCGAGACCCAGCTCCGAGACGATCTCCCGTACGTCGACCCGCCCCGGCGCTATCCAGAGCCCGCTGTAGAGCGCGCCGAAGCCGGACCAGGTGAGCCGGGAGCGCAGATCATGGCGTTGCCGCTGCCAGGACTCGGGGAGGGAGAAGCCGAGGAGGGTCCAGGTGCCGTCCCAGTTCTCGTTGACGGCGCCGTCGCGCCAGATCCGCTGTCCGCCGTCGCGCAGGATGTCCCCGGCGTGCGGGGTGAGCCCGAAGAACATCCTGCGCCCCTCGCGCTGCCGCCGCAGCAGCCCCCGGTTCACCATCCGGGTCAGCGTGGACCGTACGGCCTGCTCACCGGTGCCGACCCTGCCGAGCACATCGATGATGCTCCCCGAGTAGACCCCGAGATCGCCCTCGCCGCGGTCCAGCACATGGTTCCCGAAGAACGCCAGCACGAGCGACTGCGGCCGCAACTGCGGCGACTCCACGACACCGATGTCCAGGCTCTCGTCCTCCACAGCGGACAAGCGTACGGGGCACACGACGCCAAAGGTAGGCGCTGATCTATCGACGGTCGATAATCTGCACAACATCATCATGGGGGAGGCAGGCTCTGCGCCAGACTCAGGCTGCGGCTGCGGCTGCGGCTCCCACCGTGGCCGCGACGGCGACTACGGCTTGCGCGCGACGACGAAGATGCGGCGGAACGGGAACGGGGTGCCATGGGCGGTTGCCGGATAGGCCGTGCGCAGCGCCTCGCGGTACTCGGCGACGAACGGCTCGGCGTCCGCGCCCAACTCGGTGAGGATCGGGCGCAGCCCCGTCCCCTTCACCCAGTCGAGTACCGGGTCCTCGCCCTGGAGGAGATGCGCGTACGTCGTCTCCCAGGCGTCGACCTCGCAGCCGAGGTCGGCGAGCGCGCCGAGGTAGTCGACCGGTGTGCGTACGGCGTCGTCGTGCCGGAGGACACCGCCGAGCCGGTCCCTCCACCTCCGTGACTCGGCGAGTTCGCGCATGAGGAGATGGCTGGGCGAGTCGAAGTTCCCCGGCACCTGAAAGGCCAGGACGCCGCCGCCGACCAGCCCGTTCACCCACACCGGGAACCGTTCCACATGTCCGGGCACCCACTGGAGGGTGGCGTTGCTGACGATCAGGTCGTACGCCGCCCCGCCTCCGTCGCCCCCTTCACCCTCCCCGGTCTCCGCAGGCTCCCATGCCCCCACGTCGGCGTGCGCGAAAACGAGACGGCCGCCCCCGCCCGTCGGCCCCTCATGCTCCGCGTGGGCCTTGGCGAGCATCTCGGGCGAGTTGTCGTAGCCGGTGATGTGGGCGGTGGGCCAGCGGTCGGCGAGGAGGCGGGTGACGTTGCCGGGGCCGCAGCCGAGGTCGGCGATGCGGGGTGCGGGCGAGAGGAGTTCGGGGACGCGGGCGAGGAGGTCGGCGAAGGGGCGGGCGCGGTGGCCGGCGTGCCGGAGGTACTGGGCGGCGTCCCAGACAGGGGAGGCGGGAGAGCCATGCGGAGTCGTCATGTCATCCACCCTCCTCGGCACTTATCTCGACGTCAAGAGATTCGCACCCAATACCCTCGATATCAAGAGACTTCACATCGACACAACCACTACACTGATCGTATGGAGGACGAGGTCGATCGGCTGGTCGCAGCGTGGCGTCGGGAGCGCCCCGACCTCGACGTGGAGCCGCTGGAAGTACTCAGCCGGGTGAGCAGACTGGCCCGGCATCTGGATCGTGCGCGGCGGCTGGCGTTCGCGGAGCATCAGTTGGAGCCGTGGGAGTTCGACGTCCTGACCGCGCTCCGGCGGGCCGGGTCGCCGTATCAGCTCTCGCCGGGTCAGTTGCTCACACAGACGCTGGTGACGTCGGGCACGATGACGAACCGTATCGACCGTCTGACGAAGAAGGGCCTGGTCGAAAGGCTGCCCGATCCCAGTGACCGCCGAGGTGTTCTGGTCCGTCTGACGGAGGAGGGCCGGGACCGCGCCGACCAGGCCCTGGCCGGCCTCCTCGACCAGGAACGAGCGATCCTGGTGGAGCTCTCCCGAGCCCAGCGGGGTGAACTGGCGGGACTGCTACGCCAGTTGACGGCACCGTTCGACAACATACCGGGCTGAGCGGCCCTCACACCGCTGCTCCCCTCCGGCGCCCTCGCTCCCGTCAGGCGCTGCTGCTCCTCTCACACGCCACTGCTCCCCTCAGGCGCTGCTGCTCTCCTCCGGGAGGATGCGGCCGCCCGGGCCCAGGTCGACGGGGCCCACGCCGGCGCGGCGGGCGAGGGCGACGGCGGCGAGGGTGGAGTGGACGCCGAGTTTGCCGAGGACGTTCTGCATATGGGTGCGGACGGTGTGCGGTGAGAGGAACAGGCGCTCGGCGACGGCCTTGCGCCCCAGCCCCGCCACCATGCACCGAAGCACTTCGCGCTCACGCGGTGTGAGGGATTCGACGAGACGCTCACTCTCGGTGCGGTGCTTGCGCGCGGCGGTCAACTCCCGCAGAACTCCTGTGAGAAGGGCGGGCGGCAGATGGGTCTCGTCGCGCAGCACCCCCCGGATCACGGTGAGCAGCCGCGACAGCGAACAGTCCTTGGCGACCCACCCGCATGCCCCGGCCTGCAACGCGAGGGCGGCCCGCCGGGGATCGTCCTTCTCGGCGAGGACGACGGTCCGTACGCTCGGCTGTCCCGAACGCACCCCGGCGACCAGCGAAATCCCGTCGACGAGCCCGTCGTCGCCGCCGTCCTGCCTGGGGTGGGGTACGGCGGCCATGGGCAGGCCACCACCGGTGCCGTTGGCCTGCGGCACGGCAGTCGGACGTACGCCGCCGGCGCCACCGCTGCCGCCGCCACCACGGCCGAGGCCGATGCCCGGGGCATGGGCCCCCAGATCGGCATCGACAAGAAGCACGTCGAACTTCCGTCCCTCCGCGGCGGCGCGGTCGAGGCAGCGCAGCGCGGCGGGGCCGCTGCCGGCCGCGGACACGTCGACGTCGGGCTCGGCGGCGAGGGCCGCGGCGAGCGACTCGGCGAAGATACGATGGTCGTCGACGACCAGGACTCGGATGCGAACCACAGAAACCCCCACTGGTCGGGGGACGGCCGGCGCGGATACGACGCCCGGAGTGTTCCCCGGTCTACACCTGGGACGGGGCCGCAGCCACACGGCCGCCGCCGTGCTGAACCGCTACCCCCACACCGGGCGTCGTACCCGACTTTGTCTCGCCCCCTGATCGGCACCGGCCCCCACCGGTGCTGTTCATCAGGGTACGGCCGGGGGCGGGGAGGGGAAGGCAATTCGCAGAACTGACTGGCCAGCACGTTTATGGTGTGCCACATGTTTCGTATTGAGACAGAAGTCGACAAGGAACGAAGCCAATTGCTGCGTTCGCGACTCCGCGCCACGAACACGGCGGCCTCGCCGACGCTACGCGCCCTCCGCGGAACTCCGGGTGAACGCGAACTCCCCCTCCACGTCTGGGCCCTGACCGACTCGGGCGACCTGGCCGGCGGCCTGGTGGGCCACACCTGGACCACCTGGCTCCACGTCACCTACCTCTGGGTCGCCGAACCCCACCGGGGCGCGGGCCTCGGCTCCCACTTGCTCTCCACAGCCGAAAACCTCTCCTCCGAACAGCGCGGCTGCCGGGCCTCCCGCCTGGAAACCTGGGACTTCCAGGCCCCCGACTTCTACAAGAAGCAGGGCTACGAGGTGATCTGCGCGATCCCGGACTATCCGCCGGGGATCACGGAGTACACGCTGACGAAGCGGTGGGGCTGACCCGGTCCGGGCCGCGTCCGCCCCTCCGAAGGCTCAGCCGGGGCCGGGGCCGGGGTGCTGGCCGGGAGTGACGTTGCTGTTGGGTGCGCTGTGCGGGGCGTAGGGGGATGGCGGGTACTGGGCGGCCGGGTACTGCGGTTGTCCTGGCGGGGGTGCGTAGGGGGCTGTCGGGTGCGGTGCCGTGGGTTGCGCGGGGCGGCGGTTGCGGACGAGGACGAAGACCGCGGCGGCGATGCCGAGCAGTGCGACGACCGCGGCCGCGGCCAAGACCATGGACAGCATGTTGTTCTCCTTGGAGGGATCTGAGGCTGCCGCCTCCTCGGTGTTCTCGTCCTCCGCCGGGGAGTTGTCGGCGTCGGTGGCCGAGGGCTGAGGGGACGGTGAGGCTGCCGCCGCGAGGTCCGGGAGCGGGTACTCGTCGGCCGGGCCCGGATCGCCGGGGTTCTGCAGGGCGATGCGGGGGCGGACGATGCCGTACCCGATGGAGTCGTTGCGCTCGGAGCCGTCGGTGGGGGCGCCGATGGTGTTCAGCATGACTCTGAGGACCTGGTTGTTGGTCCAGGTGGGGTGTTTGGACCAGATGAGGGCGGCGCTGGCGGAGGCGAGGGCGGTGGCGTCGCTGGTGCCGTTCGACTTGCAGAAGCCGGTCCCGCCTGTGCACGCAGCGACGATGTCCTCTCCGGGAGCGGCCATGTCCACCTGAGGGCCGTGCTGGGATTCGGCGGTCTTGCGCAGGTCCCTGCCGATGGCGCCCACGCCGACCACGCCTGGGGTCGCTGCGGGATACTCGAGTTGGTTGGCCTCGTCTCCGCTATTGCCAACCGCAGCGAAGATCAAAGACCCTTTATCCAACGCATACTTGACCGCCTCTGTGAGCTGCGGCGAACCCTCATTGCGTCCCAAAGAGATGTTGATGACCTGGGCACCCGCGTCCACGGCGTAGCGAATCGCCTTCGGGACGTTTTCGTTGAACCGCTTGTTCCCCTCAGCTTGGTTGGCTGCCATGCCGGACTTCGGCATGCGGATCGGGAGGATCTTCGTGCCGGGAGCGAGTCCGAACGAGCCCGTTCCACCGCCGTAGGCGCCGGTCCCAGCGATCAAGGCAGCCATGCCGGTGCCATGTCCGTCGTAGTCCGTGTGCTCATCACCGGACTGGTTCTCCGCGTAGTCCCTTCCCGGCAGGACCTGCCCCTTCAGGTCGGGTGTGGCAGGGGAGACCCCGGAATCGATGACAGCTACCGTGATCCCCTTACCAGTGCTGACCTGCCACATCTGCTCGGCCTTCATGGCATCGAGGAACCACTGTTGTTCGCGGATCGTCTCGGCGTGGGCCGGTGCACCCGCGATGCCCACCAGCAGCATGCCGAGCATCACCGACGCCACAGCACGACGGTGCCCGGGTCGCGGGCTGGTGGTACGCATGAGGTTCACTGTCTCCGTTCCTGGATACCCATCAGTCGATGACCGGTGGCACGTTAGGGCCGTTACCGCGCCGTTGAGTCCCCTCGTCCACGGCCGACCGGCGCGACTGCCCCTTCCTGTCGGCCGTATCCGTTGAGGAGTTCGGCCGAGGCGATCGGAAAGCGCCCGTGTCTCTGTTCTCGCCCGGGCGAGCCGTGACCGGTGTCCCCCCTACTACACCACCCCGCGCCGCATTTGAGGCGGTTGCTCCGGGTGTGGTCGACCCCGTCCCGATCACACCTCCAGAGCCGGGCGCCACACGGCCTGTTCGCTGCGGATTGCCACCGATGACACCACCATTCGAGGGTGTAGGACGATGGCCAGCGGTGGGGCCCTGCGGGCCGAAGGCTCGTCCCGCAGGAGTCGTCGTACCGGCCGCGGGGCCGATCGGGGTGCGGCCTCCGGCCGGTCCAGGCGCTCCGACTACGGTCCCGCGATGGGTCACTCCGGTCTGCCCGCCCAAGGGCGGAACGACGGGGCGTCCTCCGATAATGCCGTTACCGCCGGGTACACGCCCGGCATTCGACGAAGGGCCCACGGGGCCGGGCATCTGAGGCACGCGACCAGTCGCCACTGACCGGCCCTGCGCAGGCAGACCGCCAGGAGGCATGCCAGGCAAGGACGGGATCAAACCAGGCTGTGTTGAAGGCCCGGACCCGTCCGGTCGCCCTGGACCAGGCGGACCACTTACTGGTCCCGTCGGGGCCTGTCTGTCTGGGAGTAGCGTTTCCACGGAGTCCATAACGAGCCGTGTAGAAGGCACGTCCTCCAACGGCGAGACTCGGGGTCGTCCGGAGGCATCTGACGCTCGCCGAGCATCAGAGGTCGAGTCGAGGTTCCGACGCGAATCCACCGTCGTGGGTTCGCTCCCCGAAGAAGCGCTCTGCGAAGAAGCACCGGGAGAAACAAAGACTGCTCCGTCCTGACGGCTTTCTCCCTCATCCGGCACCAACACCTTCGGCGGCGGCGCGAACTTCGGCCTCTCCAACGCGTTCAGCTGTACGGCCGAGAACTCGTAGGCCTGGCCCAGTTTGATCATTTCGTCCGCTGCTTGGAGGCGGACGTTTTCCTTGTTGGCTGCCAGGGCCGCGAGTTCGTCGGAGGACTTGGTGGAGATGGTGTCCGCGTCGGGGTCGTTGGGGGCGGAGGCGGCGGCCACCAGGTTGCCCTCCGCGCTTTCCGTCGTGCGGGGGATCGCCGCCTGGGCCCGGGCGATCGCGTCCGACGCCTGGGCCAGCCATTTCGCCGACTCCACGCTGAAGTCGCCCAGGCGGAGGGTGGAGTTGGCCAGGTCCGCCGTCCAGGTGCGGAACGCGTCCGCGCCCTCGCCCTTCCATTCCACCCACTGGGGGCGGACCTTCAGTTCCTCGGCGATCTTGTGGATCTCCTCGGCCGCCTTCGCCAGGCGGTCGGCCGCCCCCTGTACCGTGCCGCTGTTCGCCTGGTCCAGCCACGCCAGCATCTGTTCGTGGCTCATGTTCTCGAACGTGCCGCCCGCCATCAGATCGTGCCTCCCACGTCGCCACCCGACGGTGCCTGCTCCGACTGCGACTCATCCGTCCGGCGAACGCCGCCGCCCCCGCCTTCGGACCGTGCCGGCAGCTTCGGTCTGTACGCGCCGCCGTAGTGCTCCGTCGTCTCCGCGCTGATCGCCACCATGCGGTCGCGGATGTCGAGGTCGATGTTCTGGTAGCCCTTGTGGGAGGCCATGACCGCGATGCCCACGCCCTCCATTGAGTCGGACAGCAGCTTCGAGAGGTTCTCCAGCTCCGTGATGACCGTCTCGTACGCCGTGAACAGGCCCGCCGCCTCCGCCCATTGGCCGTTGCCACCGCCGAACTGGGCGCGTACCAGCTGCTCCTGGCCCACCTTCCCGGGGCCGGCGTCGGAGTCCTTGAGATCGTCGATCAGTTGGTCGATGCGCTTCTTGAACGTCTGGAACGACGACAGTTCCGTGTACACGTCCGTGGCCGTGTCCTGTACGGCGTCCCACACCCCGGACATCCACGAGGGGCCCGTTCCACCGCCCGACCCGCCCCCGTCCACCATCACTGCCCTCCCCGCAAGCCAGCGTCTCACCCATAACTTTAACTATTTGCTGTGACAGTGTGGTGGCCGGGGCGAGCGGAGCGCATGTGGGTTTCAACGGCATCGGCTTTCGCTTCGGCAACAGCAAAGCGGCGGCACCCGGACTCCTCCGGTGCCGCCGCCCGCCGTTTACGGCTCAGTTGGTCAGGCGATTCGTCGCGCCCCCGCCGACGGCACCGCCACGAACACCCTCGGTGCCGTGAACTCCGCTGCCGCGAAAGCCTCCTGTACCGCCTTCGTCACCGTGTCCGCTTCCGTCGACTCGACCAGGACGATCGCCGAGCCGCCGAAGCCGCCGCCCGTCATACGGGCGCCCAACGCGCCGGTGGACACGGCCGTGTCCACGACCAGGTCCAGTTCGGGGCAGGAGATGCGGAAGTCGTCCCTCAGCGACGCATGGCCCTCCACCAGGATCGGGCCGATCGCACGAGTGTCGCCCGACTCCAGCAGGGCGACGATCTTCTCGACCCGCTGGTCCTCCGTCACCACGTGGCGGACCAGGCGGCGGACCTCCTCCTCGTCGCCGAGCCGGGCCAGTTCCGCGTCCAGGTTCTCGTACGCCACGTCCCGCAGCGCGTCCACGCCCAGCAGTGCCGCGCCCTTCTCGCAGCCCGCCCGGCGCTTGCCGTACTCGCCCTCGCTGTGGGAGTGCTTCACCTGCGTGTCGACGACCAGGAGTTCCATCCCCTCCGCCGCCAGATCGAAGGGGATCTGGCGCTGGGCGAGGTCCCGGGTGTCCAGGAACAGGGCGTGGCCCGCTTCGCAGCACGCCGACGCCGTCTGGTCCATGATGCCGGTGGGGGCGCCCACGTAGACGTTCTCCGCTCGCTGGCACAGGCGGGCCAGTTGCCAGCCCTTCAGGGAGAGGTCGTAGAGGTCGTTGAGGGCGAGGGCCACGACGACCTCCAGCGCCGCCGACGAGGACAGGCCCGCGCCCGTCGGGACCGTCGACGTCAGGTGGACGTCGGCTCCCGTGATCTCGTGGCCGGCCTCGCGCAGGGCCCAGACCACGCCCGCCGGGTACGCCGTCCAGCTTCGGTCGGACTCGGGGGTCAGACCGTCCAGCGGCAGCTCGACCACGCCGCCGTCCACGTCGGAGGAGTGCAGGCGCAGGACGCCGTCCTCCCGGCGGGAGACCGCCGCGACGGCGGTGTGCGGGAGGGCGAAGGGCATGACGAAGCCGTCGTTGTAGTCGGTGTGCTCGCCGATCAGGTTGACCCGGCCCGGCGCCGCCCACACCCCCTCCGGCGCCGCCCCGTACAGCTCCTCGAACCGCTCGGCGACGGCGACGGCGACCTCGACGGCACCGTCGCCAACGGTCTCGACGCCGCTTCCGGCGCCGGCCCCGGTTCCGACCTCTACGGCCTCGCTCATGCCCCTGACCCTGACCTTTCCGTACAACAAAACAAAGAGAAACACCGGCCGGCGCGCGCCTTACCCGCCCGGCCCGCCCGGATCGGCCTGACCCGCCCGGCCTGGCCCGCCTCGTCAGCCGGTCCGGCCCGTCCGGCCCGTCCGGCATACGTCCACACGACCGACCAGTCCGACCAGCCCGACCGACTTCACTGACCGGCGCGACCGGCACAGCCAACCGCACCAACCGGCCCGACCAGCCAACCGACCTCACCGGCCGGCCCGGCCGACCCAGCAGCCAACCTCACCAACCAGTCCGACCAACCCGGCCAACCTCACCGACCAGTCCGGCCCGACCCGGCCGACCCGACCGACCTCGCCAACCGGCTCAGCCGACCTCACCAACCAGTCCGACCAACCCCGGTCGGCCAAACCAACCCCGGCCGACCCGGCCAACCTCACCACCCGACCCGGCCGACCTCACCACCCGGCCCAGCCGACCTCACCGGTCAGCCCGGCCGCAAATTATCCGTCCCGCCGCTGCGCGAACTCCCACGCGTCCGCGACGATGCCCGCCAGGTCCGCTCGGGAGGGGTTCCAGCCGAGGCGGTCGCGGGCCGTCTGGGCCGAGGCGACCAGGACGGCGGGGTCGCCGGCGCGGCGGGGGGCCATGACCTCCGGGATGGGGTGGCCCGTGACCTGGCGGACGGTCTCGATGACCTCGCGGACCGAGAAGCCGTTGCCGTTGCCCAGGTTGCAGATCAGGTGCTCGCCCGACACCGCCGCGTCCAGGGCCAGCAGGTGGGCCTCGGCCAGGTCGGCGACGTGGATGTAGTCGCGGATGCAGGTGCCGTCGGGGGTCGGGTAGTCGTCGCCGAAGACCGAGATGGCCTCCCGCCTGCCCTGCGCGACCTGGAGGACCAGCGGGATCAGATGGGACTCGGGGTCGTGGCGCTCACCGCAGGTGCCGTACGCGCCCGCCACGTTGAAGTAGCGGAGGGAGACGGCGCCCAGGCCGTGGGCGGCCGCCTCACCCGTGATCATGTGGTCGACGGCGAGCTTGGAGGCGCCGTACGGGTTCGTCGGCTTCGTCGGGGCGGACTCCACGATCGGGGTCGTCTCCGGCTCGCCGTACGTCGCCGCCGTGGAGGAGAAGACGAGCTTCCTCACCCCCGCCTCGCGCATCGCGGCCAGCAGGGCCATCGTGCCGCCGACGTTGTTGTCCCAGTACTTCTCCGGCTTCACCACCGACTCGCCGACCTGCGAGAACGCGGCGAAGTGGAGGACGGCGTCGAAGGAGGAGTCCAGCCACTTGGCGGCGTCGCGGATGTCGCCCTCGATGAAGGACGCGCCCGTGGGCACGCCCTCGCGGAAGCCCGTGGACAGGTTGTCGAGCACGACGACCTCGTGGCCCGCCTCCAGAAGATGCTGGGCGACCACGCTGCCGACGTACCCCGCACCACCCGTGACCAGGTACTTACCGGAGTTACCGGAGTTACCGGAGTGCTTGCCGGACCCGGACTCACCGCTCATGAACTCGCTACCTCTCGCAGTCGCTCGGCCGCGCGCTCCGGCGGCACGTCGTTGATGAACACGTTCATGCCGGATTCGGAACCCGCGAGGAACTTCAGCTTGCCGGAGGTTCGGCGAATGGTGAAAAGCTCAAGGTGGAGGGCGAAGTCCTCACGGGCCACACCCTCGAACTCGTCCAGGGTGCCGAACGGCGCCTGGTGCCAGGCCGCGATGTACGGCGTGGGCGGTTCACCTTCACCGAAGATCCGGTCGAAGCGCCTCAAGAGTTCCAGATAGACCTGGGGGAATTCTGTGCGCGCGTCCTCGTCGAGGGCGAGGAGGTCCGGGACGCGGCGCTTCGGGTACAGGTGGATCTCGTACGGCCAGTGCGCCGCGTACGGCACGAAGGCGACCCAGTGCTCGGTCTGCAGGACCACCCGCTCGCCGGACAGCTCGCTCTCCAGTACGGAGTCGAAGAGGTTCTCCCCGCCGGTGGCGTCCTTGTGGGCGGCGAGCGAGCGCAGCATCAGGGCGGTACGGGGGGTGGTGAAGGGGTACGCGTAGATCTGCCCGTGGGGGTGGCCGAGGGTCACGCCGATCTCGGCGCCGCGGTTCTCGAAGCAGAAGACCTGCTCGACGGAGGGGAGATGCGACAGCTCGGCCGTACGGTCCGTCCACGCCTCCAGGACCAGGCGGGCCTGCTCCTCGGTGAGGTCGGCGAAGGACGCGTTGTGGTCGGAGGTGAAGCAGACGACCTCGCAGCGGCCGGAGTCGCCGGCCAGCGACGGGAAACGGTTCTCGAACACGACCGCGTCGTACGACGAGTCCGGTATCTCGCTGAGCCGGTCGCCCTCGGAGGGGCAGAGCGGGCACTCGTTCGCCGGCGGGTGGTAGGTGCGGCCCTGGCGGTGCGAGGCGATCGCCACGGAGTCGCCGAGCAGCGCGTCCCGGCGTACCTCCGAAGTGGTGACCGTGCGCTCCAGGGGTCGCTTGTCCACCGCGTCGCGCACGGTGTCGTCGCGCAGGTCGTAGTAGATCAGCTCACGACCGTCGGCCAACCGGGTCGAGGTCTTCTTCACAACAGCACGCCTTCCTTACACACCTACGTCCACACCACACGGCCGGGGGTCCGGGGGTTGTCCCCCGGTGTATGCCGCACTCCGAGCTCCCCATCGTTACCGCTTCCAGCAATCCGTACCGCTTCGCTTCGAGCGATCATCCGGAAGTTCACCAAACAGAACCGAACACATCAAAGCACAAGTCCCCACCCCAGTCACCATCACAATCAAACAAAGACCACCAGAATCAGAACACACACATCAGAACGCCGACTGAAGTGAGCTGCGCATGCGGACTCCCACGTATCTCGCCGCCGAGCTTCGGCTCCCCACCGACTGGCTGGACTACACGATCCTGGCGATCTACTTCGTCGTCGTCCTCGGCATCGGCTTCGCGGCCCGGCGGTCGGTCAGAACGAGCCTCGACTTCTTTCTCTCCGGGCGCTCCCTGCCCGCCTGGGTGACGGGTCTCGCGTTCATCGCGGCGAACCTGGGCGCCACCGAGATCCTCGGGATGGCCGCCAACAGCGCGCAGTACGGCGTCTACACCACCCACTGGTACTGGATCGGCGCCATCCCGGCGATGGTCTTCCTCGGTCTGGTGATGATGCCGTTCTACTACGGCAGCAAGGTGCGGTCGGTGCCCGAGTTCCTGCTGCTGCGCTTCGACCGGGGCGCGCATCTGCTGAGTTCGATCCTGTTCGCGTTCGCCGCGATCCTGATCGCCGGGGTGAACCTGTACGCGCTCGCGATCGTCGTGGAGGCGCTGCTGGGCTGGCCGGAGTGGGTGTCGATCGTGGTGGCGGGCTTCTTCGTCCTCGCCTACATCACGCTCGGCGGTCTCTCCTCGGCGATCTACAACGAGGTGCTGCAGTTCTTCGTGATCCTGGCCGCGCTCATCCCGATCACGGTGCTGGGTCTGAAGAAGGTGGGCAGCTGGGACGGTCTGTCGGACTCGCTGACGGCCACTCATGGCGCGGACTTCGTCACGGCCTGGGGCGGCACCGGCATCGGCAACGACAACCCGCTGGGGGCGAACTGGCTGACGATCGTCCTAGGGCTGGGCTTCGTCCTGTCGTTCGGCTACTGGACGACGAACTTCGCGGAGGTCCAGCGGGCCCTGAGCGCCAAGAACCTCTCCGCCGCCCAGCGCACTCCGCTCATCGCCGCCTTCCCGAAGATCTTCATCGTCTTCCTGGTGATGATCCCGGGGCTGGTGGCGGCGGTGCTCGTCCCGAGGTTCGGCACGGCGGAGTCGGGCTACCAGTACAACGACGCGATCCCGTACCTGATGGAGGACCTCCTCCCGAACGGTGTCCTCGGCATCGCGGTGACGGGCCTGCTCGCCGCCTTCATGGCGGGCATGGCGGCGAACGTCTCGTCCTTCAACACGGTCTTCACCACGGACATCTGGGCGAAGTACGTGGTCGAGGGGCGGGAGGACGGCTACTACGTGCGCTTCGGCCGCCTCATCACCGCGGTCGGCGTCCTGGCGTCCATCGGCACCGCCTTCCTGGCGTCCTCCTTCTCCAACATCATGAGCTACCTCCAGACGCTGTTCTCCTTCTTCAACGTGCCGATGTTCGTGGTCTTCATCATCGGGATGTTCTGGCGGCGGGCGTCGATGAAGTCCGGCTTCTGGGGCCTGCTGGCCGGTACGACGGCCGCGATGATCAACTACTTCGTCCTCTACAAGCGGGACGTCATCGACATCCCCTCCGACCAGGGCGCCAACTTCGTCTCCGCGATCGCCGGTTTCGTGGCGGGGGCGGTCGTCATGGTCGCCGTCTCGCTCTTCACGGCACCGAAACCGGAGGAGGACCTCCAGGGCCTCGTCTACGGCACGCGCTCACCCGGCATGGACGAGCCTCCGGCCGAGGGGGACGACGCCTGGTACCGCCGGCCGGCGCTGCTCGGCTGGGGCGCGATCGTCCTGGCGGCCGCCTGCTACATCCCGTTCTCGTTCTAGTTCTGGTTCTGGCCTGTACGGAGGACTGACCCAACCATGTCCGAACACCCCGAACACCCCGAACACCCCGAACGCCGTGGCGACTCCGCACACCATGGCTACTCCGAGCGTGACGTCCAGCGTGAAGTCACGGAGTTGGAGGGCAAGTCGGCGACCGCCGCCCGGCTCTTCGACATCCGCCGCATCATCGGCGGCCTCTTCGTCGTCTACGGCGCCATCGTCACCCTCGCCGGCCTCACCGCCTCCGACGCCGACCTCGACAAGGCCGAGAACGTCAACATCAACCTGTGGACCGGGTTGGGGATGCTGGCGCTCGGCGTGTTCTTCCTGGTCTGGCTGTGGGTCCGGCCGATTGCTCCGCCGGTGGAGGTGGAGCGGCTGGAGGAGGGGCCGGAAGGAGGGAGCCGCTGACGCACCCCATGGCCGGCCGGGAGCCGGCCCTCCCGCTGAGGAAAACCCCCGGTGGCAGCCGGGGGTTCACCGGATGGTCTGTCTGGAATGGGTGTTCCTACGGTGGGTGTATGTCTCTCGCCATGCCGCACGCCCGGTGGGGCAGCCGTCGGGTCGCCGCTGTCGGTGTCCTCGCGCTCCTCGTCGCTCTCGTCCCGGCACAGGCCCGGGCCACCGGGCCCGGCGACAGCCTACGGCGGGACGCCGATGCCTTACGTGACACCGACGTCACCGGCGTCTCCGTACGGCTCGACTCGCCCGGCGGGAGCCGCACCGCTCGCAGCGGTGTCGGGGACCTCCGTACCGGCGCGCCCGTGCCCCGCCACGAGTACATCCGTATCGGCAGCACCACCAAGACCTACGTCGCCACCGTCGTCCTTCAACTCGTCGGTGAGGGGCGGCTGTCGCTGGACGACTCCGTGGAGCGTTGGCTTCCGGGAGTGGTCCGGGGCCGTGGGAAGGACGGGCGGCGCATCACCGTGCGGCAGATCCTTCAGCACACCAGCGGGGTGCCCGACTACATCACGGACGTTCTGCCGGACTGGACCGCCGGGTCCTACTTCGCCCACCGGTCGACGACCTACTCCTCCGAGCAGCGCGTCGCGTTCGCCATGAAGCATCCGCCCGTTTTCGAGCCGGGCACCCGCTGGGAGTACTCCAACACCAACTACATCCTCGCCGGGATGCTCATCGAGGCCGTCACCGGGCAGTCGTGGGACACAGAGGTCGACACAAGGATTCTGCGGCCGCTGGGGCTCACCCGGACCTTCCTGCCGGGGGACGATCCACGGCTGCCCCGGCCCCACGCCCGTAACTACCAGCGGTTCGTGGAAGAGGGCTCAACCATCGGGGGGCCGTTCGTCGACGCCACCCTCGCCTACCTTCCCTTCGACGGGGACGCCGACGGGGCGATCATCAGTACCGCCGCCGACGTCAACCGCTTCTTCCGCGCCCTCCTCGACGGCACCCTCCTCGCCCCCGCCCAACTCGCCGAGATGCGCCGTACCGTGCCCGTACCCGACGCCCCCGGAGAGGTGCCGGGGTCGCGTTACGGGCTGGGGCTCGCCTACACCCCGCTCAGCTGCGGCGGCGGCTACTGGGGGCACAGCGGGAGTGGGCTCGGGTATCTGGCCTGGCCCGCCGCCACCCCCGACGGGCGGACGTCGCTCACCGTCGCCGCGCACAGTCGGCCCGCCGACGAGGGCACCTCCGTACGGCAGCTCCGGGCCGTCACCGACCTCGTCGACCACGCCCTCTGCCCGACCGACCAGCGTCCGCTCCGAGCCCGCTACGCATCCGTCGGCGGCGGCGAGCGCCGTACCGGGCCCGCGCGGTCCAGCAGGCCCGTGCGGGCCGCCAGTGCCGCCGCCTCCAGGCGTGAGCCCACGCCCAGTTTCATCAGCACCCGCTGGACATGGGTGCGGGCGGTGGACGGGGCTATGCCCATGCCGGCCGCGATCAGCCGCGTGTCCTCGCCGTCCGCGACCCTCACCAGGACCTCGACCTCGCGCGGCGTCAGCATCTGGAGCAACCGCTGGCCCTCGTCGTCCGGTTGGGCCGCCGGGTTCAGGAGCTCGCTGAACGCGGCCTGGAGCAGCTGGGGGGCCACCGCGGCCTCCCCGGACCGCGCCTTCATGATGGCCCGCTCCACGCTCTCGATGCGCTCGTCATGGCGTACGTAGCCGGAGGCGCCCGCGGCGAACGCGGCGGCGATGCCGCGTGGGTTCGGGACCGGGCCGAGGACCAGGACCGCCACCTGCGGGCGCTCCCGCTTGATCTTGACCACCGGGTCGAAGATGCCCGGCTCGGCGGGTGTCGCCGTGCCGAGCAGGCACACCTCGGGCGCCCTCGTGATCACCAACTCCGCCGCCCCCGCGGCCGGTGCCGCCGCCGCGAGCACCCGGTGCCCGCGCAGCTTCAACGCCGAGGCCAGCGCCTCGGCCAGCAATCGGTGGTCGTCGACCACCATGAGCCGAACTCCCATCGAGCCACCCCCCAGTACCCCCACGGATGCCAACTATGGCCGCCCACTGGACCGCACGGACAGAAGCCCCCCGGCTCCCGCGTCCACTCCCCCACGCTTCATGCCCCCGGAAGCTACACGCTTGTTCGACATCGCGCGCCCCCTATCGGAGAGAAGTGCCCCGGATTACCGAAATTCCCTCCCATTCGGGAGTGATGAGGGAAACGTGCACGGCCCCGCCCCTGAGCTGGGGCGGGGCCGTCGGACGAGGCCGAGGGGGCGCGTGGGGTTACTTCGCCCCGAAACCGAGCGCCGTGTACTCCTTTTCGTCGTTGTACGGCTCGCTGACGAGGTCCTTGCCGATGAAGAACCGGCCATCGGTGTAGAGCATCTCGCTCAGCGTCGGCACCATCGCGCTGATCGCGGTGCGGACCGCGTCGGTGGCCGGGGTCTCCAGCAGCACTGTCTGCTTCATCGTCTTGGCGTCGACCGAGACGATCTGGGAGCCCTTGTCGTACGGGCCCTCCTTGTAGGCGATGATGTTCGGCCCGTCCATGCGGATCGGGAACAGCTCGTAGTCGTCGCCCGCGTCCACGCGGTCACTGGTCGACTTCCCCGTGTCCAGCGAGAAGGAGACGATCTCGTTGGTGGAGCTGTACGCCTTGGTGCCGTCGTGGTGCTCGGTCGGCATGTACACCTTGTCGCTGCCGACGTAGATGCCCTTGCAGGCCCAGACGCCACGGACCGGGCAGTCGAAGTCGTACTTCTTGTCCGGGACGGAGATCTTGGCGCGGAGCTTGCCGCTGTCGTCGAGGGAGAAGATGTCGGTGACGCCGACCAGCGGGACGTCGCTGCCGGTGACGACGCCGAAGACCACCGGGCTGGTGGAGATGACCGTGGCGCGGTCGATGCCGTTGGGCAGCTTGTAGCTCCACTTGACGCTGCCCGTCTTCGGGTCGAGCAGCTGGATCTCGTACGTCTCCTCGCCGTAGTCGCCGCACTGGCGGACCGCGACCAGCTGGGCGCCGCCCGCGTAGCCGTCGTCCGTGCACTCGCCGACCTTCGGCGACCACAGCACCTTGCCGGAGTTGACGTCGAACGCGGCGCCACCGGAGTAGCCGCCGGCCGCCGCGACCGTCGTACCGGAGATGGTGACCTCGCCGAACGGCACCTTGTTGCCGCTGACATCGGCGCTCTGCGTCCACACCTCCTTGCCGGTGTCGACGTTGAACGCGGTGACCTCGGTGCACGGCGGGCGCTCGTCCTTGGTGCGCTTGCCGTCCTCGCTCACCACGATGGCGACGCCCTCGGTGGTGATCTCACGCGAGCCGGCGCAGGTCTGGCCCGGCAGGTCGAGCGTCCACTTCTCCTTGCCGGTGTCCGGGTCGTAGCCGACGATCTTGTTGAGCGCGGACTTGGCGTACGTCGTGCTCGTCAGCCAGGAGCCCTTGACGCTGTCGATGTCGTCCTTGTTGGCGACCTCGTGCGCGGGCACCTGGAAGAGGACCTTGGCGCTGGTGCTGGACGGCACCTTCTCCTGCGCCTCGGTGGGGATCTCGACCCCGCCCGACGACGAACCGCCGGACGACGAGCCGCCGTCGTCGCCGTTCTTGGTGTCCTCCTTGCCACCGGAGGTGCCCTCGGAGCTGGCGGTGTCGTTCTTGCCCTCGTCGTCACCGCCCGAGTTGGCGAGGTAGACACCGCCGCCGATGATCAGCGCGATGGCCGCGACGGCCGCCGTGATGATGATCGCCGTGGAGTTCATCTTCTTCTTGCCACCGGGCCCGCCGGGGGTGCCGGGGGCGCCGACCTGGGGCTGCATGGGCATGGTCGGCTGCTGGTAGCCGTACGGCTGCTGCTGACCGGGCTGGCCGTAGGGCTGCTGGCCGTACGGCTGTTGGGGCTGACCGTAGGGGCCGGGCTGCTGCGGCTGGCCGTACGGGCCCGGCTGGGCGGGTGGGGGCGTGGGCTGGCCGGGGTAGCCGTAGCCGGGCTGGGGCGTCGGCGCCTGCGGGTAGCCGTAGCCGCCTCCTTGCGCGGGCGGGCCCTGCGGCGGGGGCGTGGGGGCGCCGAACCCACCCTGCGGCGGGGGCGTGGGCGCACCGAAGCCGCCCTGCGGCGGGGTGTCCTTGCCGAGCTGCGGCGGCTGGGCCGGGGGCTGCGCGGGCGGCTGGTTCGGCGGCGGGCCCGGAGGCTGGTTCGGTGGGGGCGGCGGCTGCGTCATGACGTGGATACCTCGGAGCGGATCTGGGAGAAGGAGGACGGGTACGAGTACGGGTCGAGGGGGGCCGGTCCGTCGGCGGCGGGGGCGTACGACCGGATGCCGGTCGGGATGTACGACCGGACGCCGGCCGGGGCGCCCCACCGGACAGCGGCCCGGGCGGGTAATCGCCGGGCGGGTCCGGAGGCGACCACGGGGCCCCCGAGGACGGCTCCGGCGGAACGGGAGGCGACTCCGGGACCACCGAAGGCGAACCCGGCCGAACCGGAGACGAGGCCGAGACCACCGAGGACGAACCCGGCGGAACCGGAGGCGCACCCGGCGGAGGCGCACCCGGCGGAGCCGAGAGCCGGTCGGAGGCCGCCCTCTGCTTGCGCGCGCGTCACTTGCCGTAGGCCAGCATCAACTTCTCCTTCGCTTCGTCACTGCCGGTCAGCGTGGTCGTCGAGAGGAAGAAGCGCCCGCCCACATAGTCGTAGGCCTGCGAGAAGAAGGCGCTCTCGATCTTGGCGGCGCTGCTGGGCATCTGAAGCAGCCGCGTCGCCTTGTGGTTCTTGCCGGTGGTCGGCACGGACACGATCTCGCCGCCGACGCTGTACCCCGGCTCCACGTACGCGATCAGCTTCGTACCGTCCGTCTTCATGGGCGCCATGGACGAGCCCTCGGCGGACTTGACCCGCCACTTCTCCTTGCCGTTGGCCAGGTTGATCGCGACGATCGCGTTGGTGCTGTCCTTGGCCTCGGTCGGCAGATACAGGGTGTTCGAGGCGACCACGACCCCCGAGCAGCCCTCCAGCCCCCGGTCGAGGAAGCCGCCGTCGCAGTCGGGCGCGATGGAGTCCTTGATGTCCACCTGCGAACGGGTCGAGCCGTCACCGTTGAACGTGGAGATGTTCCATTTGTTCTCGTCCTCGTTGGTGAGGTAGAGGACGACCGGGTCGGTGGAGTACGCGTACTCGACCCGCCAGCCCGTGGGGATCTTCCGCGTCCACTTGGCCTTGCCGGTCTTCGGGTCGAGCTCCTGCACCTCGTCGTGCTTCTTGTCGGAGCCGGCCGCGCAGGAGGAGACGGCGATCAGCTTCTTCCCGCCCGCGAACCCGTCGGGGTAGCAGGACTGCCCGTAGTCCTTCTTGTCCCACAGCTTCTTGCCGGTGGTGACGTCGTACGCCGTCCCGGACTGCGAGCGGCCCACCATCAGCGTGTTGCCGGTGACGGTCAGCCCGAGGCTGAGGGTGCTGTCGAAGAGGGCGCCCTCGTCGACCTCCGCGGTCCAGCCCTTCTCCCCGGTGTCCAGGTCGATCTGCTGGAGCTGGTTGCACTTGGCGTTGCTCGCGTTGGTCTTCTGGTGGGCGACGACGATCTTGCCGGCGGTCGCCTGCCGGGTAACCGCGCAGATCTTCCCGTCGAACTCGATCGGGTCCCACGCCGGGTTCCCGTCCGCCACACCGAACGCGAAGACCTGCTTGTACGCGGCCTTCACCGCGACCTTGTCGGTGACCCACAGCCCCGGCGCGTCCGCACCGGAACCGGGCGCGTCCGGCGCGCTCTTGTACCAGAGCACCTTGGCCTCGCCGTCCTTGCGCCCCGCGTTGAGATCGGTGACGTCGAGGTCCTCACCGCCGTCACCACTGCCGTCCCCCGGGTTGACGGGGGCGGAGGGTTCCGTCGACGGCTTGGCGTCCTCGCTCGCCTTGGGGCTCTCCTGGGCGACGGGCTTCTTGTCGCCCTCGTCGTCGCCCCCGAGCGAGGTCACGGCGAACACCGCGCCCCCGATCACCGCCAGCGCGGCCACGGCGGCGCCGATCGCCATCGCCGGCCTGCCCTTGAAGGGGTTCCTGGAACCACCGCCGCCGCCCTGCGCGGGCGGAGGCGTGGGAGCGCCCGGGTACTGCGACTGCGGGTACCCGTAACCGGGCTGGGGTGGCGGGGTGTACGGGCCCGGCTGGGCGGCGTACGGGCCGGACTGGGGGTAGCCGTAGCCGGGGTGGTTCTGGACGGGCGGGCCCTGCGGCGGGGGCGTGTGCGGATACCCGTACGGGCCCGGCTGGGGCTGGGCCTGTGGTTGCTGGTGCGATTGCTGTCGCGACGGGTCCTGCGGCGTTCCGAAGCCGCCGCCGTACGGCGGTTGACCGGGTGGTTGAGTCATCAGCGTTCATCCCCCTGTTCGCTGCTTTCGAGCCACCCGTGCTAACGCGTGGTGTCGCTTCTCAGACTGACGAGACGACGTCTCTGTCGGCCCTTTCTATCACTGCGACACAACCACGCAGCCCCCCACTCGATCCCCTGTTCCCAAGGGAGAACCCCTCCGTGATGCGCCCGTTACGCACCTTCACGCCCCCTTCACGGGACGGACGCGGAGGGTTCTATACGACTTTGGGGGACTGCGGCGCCCCTAAAGGGGCGCGGGGCTGTGTCGATGTGCGGCTCCGCCGCGTGGGCGCGAGCAACCACACACGACCCGCACCCGTAGTCGAATCCCAGTCCGCTAAGGCGAGTTGACGCAATCAGCCCCCGAGGCTACGCATCTTCAGCGAGTTCGAGCCATCGCATCTCAAGGTCCTCGCGTTCCCCGGCCAGCCCTCGAAGCTCGGCGTCCAGTTCCCCCACCTTCGCGAAATCCGTCGCGTTCTCGGCGATCTGAGCGTGCAGCTTCGCCTCCCGCTCGGAGATCTTGTCCAACTGCCGCTCGATCTTCTGCAGTTCCTTCTTCGCGGCCCGCGAATCAGCCGCACTCTTCTGCGCGACCTCAACCACAACAGGCTTGGCCGCAGCCGCGGCTTCCTCCATGCGGTGTCGCCGCTCGATGTACTCGTCGATCCCGCGCGGCAACATCCGCAACGCCCCGTCACCCAGCAGCGCGAACACCCGGTCCGTCGTCCGCTCGACGAAGAACCGGTCGTGGGAGATGACGACCATCGACCCCGGCCACCCGTCGAGAAGGTCCTCCAACTGCGTCAGCGTCTCGATGTCGAGGTCGTTGGTCGGCTCGTCCAGGAACAGGACGTTCGGCTCGTCCATCAGCAGCCGCAGCAGCTGGAGCCGCCGCCGCTCACCACCGGAGAGGTCCCCGACGGGAGTCCACTGCTTCTCCTTGTTGAAGCCGAACGTCTCGCAGAGCTGCCCGGCGGTCATCTCGCGCCCCTTGCCGAGGTCGACGCGGTCGCGGACCTGCTGCACGGCCTGGAGGACCCGCCACTCGGGGTCGAGTTCGGCGACCTCCTGGGACAGATAGGCGAGCTTGACGGTCTTGCCGGTGACGACGCGCCCGGCGACCGGCTGCTTCTCCCCGTCGCTGCGGGCGGCGTCCGCCATGGCCCGCAACAGCGAAGTCTTCCCCGCCCCGTTGACCCCCACCAACCCGATGCGATCACCCGGCCCGAGCTGCCACGTCAGATGCTTCAGCAGCACCTTCGGCCCGGCCTGGACGGTGACGTTCTCCAGGTCGAAGACGGTCTTGCCCAGCCGGGTCGTCGCGAACTTCATCAGCTCGCTGCTGTCGCGCGGCGGTGGCACGTCCTTGATCAGCTCGTTCGCGGCCTCGACGCGGAACCGCGGCTTCGACGTGCGCGCGGGGGCGCCGCGCCGCAGCCAGGCCAGCTCCTTGCGGACGAGGTTCTGCCGCTTGGTCTCCTCGGTGGCGGCGATCCGCTCCCGCTCGGCGCGCGCGAAGACGTAGTCGGAGTACCCGCCCTCGTACTCGTAGACCGTGCCCTTCTGCACATCCCACATGCGGGTGCAGACCTGGTCGAGGAACCACCGGTCGTGGGTGACACAGACAAGCGCGGACCGCCGCTCACGCAGATGAGTGGCAAGCCACGAGATGCCCTCCACATCCAGGTGGTTGGTGGGCTCGTCGAGGACGATCAGGTCCTGTTCCTCGATGAGTAGCTTGGCGAGGGCGATACGGCGGCGCTCGCCACCGGAGAGCGGGCCGATGACGGTGTCGAGCCCCTGCGGGAAGCCGGGGAGATCGAGGCCGCCGAACAGCCCGGTCAGTACGTCCCTGATCTTGGCGTTGCCCGCCCACTCGTGGTCGGCCATGTCCCGGATGACCTCGTGCCGGACCGTGGCGGTCGGGTCGAGGGAGTCGTGCTGGGTGAGCACGCCGGCGTGGAGGCCGCCGGAGTGGGTGACCCGGCCGGTGTCGGCCTCCTCCAGCTTGGCGAGCATCCGGATGAGGGTGGTCTTGCCGTCCCCGTTCCGGCCCACGACGCCGATGCGGTCCCCTTCGGAGACGCCGAGGGAGACTCCGTCGAGCAGGGCGCGGGTGCCGTACACCTTGCTGACGTTCTCGACATTGACCAGGTTGACGGCCATTACTCTCCTGCCACGGTGACGATCGACCCTCCAGGGTAGTCGGCGCCCCGGGGAGCCGTGACGGCACGCTTGGCCCGGGCCCGTTCCGCCTCGCGCAGGCGCCGGCCGCGCCGGGTGAGCCCCCCAGGGCTTGAGCACCGAGATCACGGTCATGAAGACGTACGCGGTGAGGGAGACGATCGGCCCCATCAGCACGTCCTCGCGGTCGGGAAGCGGTCCGCTCTGTGCTGCGGTGACGATCTCGCCCATGCCGGGCCGCAGCACGAACGTGGTGGCGGTGAGGGTGGCCAGGGTCAGCCAGAACTTGATGTACACCCAGCGGTGCCGGGCGAGCCCCCACGGGGTGCCGAGGGACAGCACCAGCCCGCTCACGAACGTCAGGAACCCGACCGGGAGCAGCAGCCAGTCGGCGAACAGCTTCATGGCCCGGACGGACGCCTCGGTGACGGCCGCCGACCCGGTGGTGGTGGCGGTGATCGCCAGCGCCAGCAGGCCGAGCGTGAGCCCCAGCCAGCAGGCGGAGGCGGTGACATGGACGACCAGGAGGGCCCGGCGTACGGGCCGGCTTGTCTTCATGTGTTCACCGTGCCGGTCGACGGCCGGGGGGCGCGTCTGACGGCGGGAGTATCCGCGTGTACTGGGGTGGGCGTACGGGGCGGGGCGGGGGACGGGGCCGGGTGTGGGCGGCGGTGGGGCGGTGCGGGGCGGTCGTCCGGGCCCGTTGTCAGTGGCGGGGCGTACGTTCTTGCACATGACCGAAGTCAGTGATCAGGTGTGGGCCGGCGTACGACAGCGGGTCGCGGCGCTGGGCGCGGCGCCGGGGAGCCATGAGGTGTTCGGGGCCCTCGGCCATGGGTGGGTGCTGGAGGAGCCGCTGACGGAGGGCGCGCTGGCCGAGCTGGAGACGCAGTTGGGGGTGCGCCTCCCGGAGGAGTACCGGACGTTTCTCACGGAGGTGGGAGCGGGCGGCGCCGGGCCCTCGTACGGGGTGTTCCCGGCCCGCCGGGTGGACGGCGCCTGGCGTTGGGAGGGCGACGGGGCCGACCTCACGGACCTGACCCTGCTCGCCGAGCCGTTCCCGGAGAAGGGGCCGGACCCGGAGGTGCTGGCCGCGTTGCTGGACGCGTGCCCCGAGGAGGAGGACTTCGGAGACGATCTGGATGCCTTCGACACCGCGTACGAGGCGTGGGACGGCCGTCTGGCCGAGGTGCTGTGGGCGCCCGAGCGCACCGCCGGGGCGATAGCCCTCTGCCACCTGGGCTGCGCCCAGCGCGAATGGCTGATCGTCAGCGGCCCCCACCGGGGCACGATCTGGTCCGACCCAAGGGTGGACGAGGCCGACCTGGAGCCCCCGCTGGACGCCGAAGGCGCTCCCGTGACCTACGCCGGGTGGTACCTGGAGTGGCTGACGAAGGCCGAGAGCGCCGTGCGGGGCCGGGGCAGGGAGTGAGGGGGGCTGAGGCGGCTGAGGGTGCCCTCCCGCCCCGGATCAGGCGCCTGAGCGCGCCCGCCCTCCTTCGGGGGCGACGGCGCAACCCTTCAGGCGTCCTTCCTGACGAGGCGGAACGCCGCCCCCGCGAGCGTCAGCGCCACCCAGCCCGCGAAGACCGCCAGGCCCGTGCCCGGGGAGAGGGCGTCCGAGGATTCCTGGAGGGCGTAGATGGCCGATCCGGCGTTGCTGGGGAACTAGGGGCTGAGGGAGTCGGGGAGGAGGGAGGCCAGGCCGGGGAGGATGAGCAGGATGCCCACCAGGACCGCGATGGCGCCGGCGGAGGAGCGGATCAGTACGCCCAGGGCCATGCCGAACACGGCCACCAGGCCGAGGTAGACGCCCGCTCCGGCGAGGCCGCGCAGTACGCCGTCGCCGCCGAGGGAGAGCGCGATCGACTCGCCGTCCAGGCCCGGGGCGCCCAACTGGAACGCGGCCAGCGCGCCCAGCGTGGTGAGGACCAGGGCGATCGGCCCGATCACCGCGGCCTTGGCCCACAGCACCGGCAGCCGGCGCGGGACCGCCGCGAGGGTGGAGCGGATCATGCCCGTGCTGTACTCGCCCGCCGACAGCAGGACGCCGAGCACACCGACGGCCAGCGAAGCGAAGGTCACGCCGGTCAGGGCGAGGCTCACCGCGTCGCTGTCACCGGTCCCGCCGCCGGGTGGGCCGCCGGTCGCGGCGGCGTCGGGGCTGTAGGTGTAGGCGGCGACCGCCCCGAAGAGGATCAGCAGGAAGACGGCCACACCGAGGGTGATCCAACTGGACCGCAGCGACCAGAACTTGGCCCACTCCGAGCGCAGGACGCGCAGGGCGGTGACCTTGTAGTCGGCGGTACGGGCAGGGGTGGTGGCCGTGGCAGGGGAGAGGCTGGTGACGGTCATCTCAGGCGGCCTTTCGTTCCGAGTCGGCGGTTCCGGCGGCGGCGCGGTCGGCGGTGTCGGCGGTGTCGGCCCGGTGCGCTCTGGTACTCGACGGCGTCCCGGGTGAGTTCCATGAACGCCGCCTCCAACGACACGGCCTGCGGGGTGAGTTCGTGCAGGGCGATCCCGTGCTGGGCGGCGATCGCCCCGATCTCGCGGGCGTCACGGCCGTTGACCAGCAGTTCATCGGCGGAGGAGGAGCTGATGGTGACATCGGGACCGGCCAGCAGCGAACGCAGCCTCGCGGTCTCGGCGGTGGCGACCTTCACACCGCATCACGGCCCGGCCCTCGTCGGCCAGCGCCCGCAGCAGATTGCGTACCCAGAGCACGCCTTCGGGGTCGAGGCCGTTGACCGGTTCGTCGAGCATGACGATCGCCGGGTCGCCGAGCAGGGCGGAGGCGATGCCGAGCCGCTGCCCCATGCCGAGCGAGAAGGCACCCACGCGCTTGCCCGCCACGCTGGTCAGTCCGGCCAGTTCGATGACCTCCTCGACCCGGCGGCCTCGTGCAACGGGGCGGTGTGCCGGGCGTAGGACTTGCCGTTGACCGTGACGGAGCCCTTGGTGGGGGCGTCCAGGCCGACGATCATGCGCATGGTCGTCGATTTGCCGGCGCCGTTGGGGCCCAGGAATCCGGTCACCTCACAGGGCTTGACGGTGAAGCTCAGCCGGTCGACGACCGTCTTGTCGCCGTACCGCTTGGTCAGCTCGCGTGCTTCGATCACAGGAGGGGGCCTTTCTCGCGTCGGGCTATGACTCGACCGCGAGGCCGGCTACGGATGCGTCGCGGTGTGTGCTTTCGAAGCCAGAAGCGCCGCGTGCCCCCGCTCTGGGCCCTGAGGGAATCTTCGGCACGCGAGTGGTACCGGGGTACCACTCGGGCCAAGGGGCCGAGCCCCGCACCCTCGCCCCCCAACTCCCCACCCCCGACCCGGACTTAGGGATTCCCCTCATTGACGTGACCACATCATCACCATCACTGTATGTGACCAGGACAACGCCACCCCCCACCTCGGCCAGTCCACGCAAGTCTTCACGAAAGGGGAACCACCCCCGATGTTCGTGCAGCACTCCCCCAGCCCCCACACCCCCGGGCGCCGCAGACGCGCCACGTTCGCCGCGCTGGTGTCGGCCGCCGCGCTGTTCACCGTCGGTGCCGCGACCGCCGCCCCCGCGGCCGCGGCACCGGCCGAGGGCACGATCCTCGGTGCGAGCGCCGAGAACGCCATCAAGAACAGCTACATCGTCACGCTGAAGGAGAGCCTGCCGTTCCGGGCGGCCTCCGCGAAGGGCAAGGCAGTCGCCACCCGCTACGGCGCCGAGGTGGAGCAGACGTACACCAAGGCCCTCAACGGCTACGCCACCGAGATGACGGAGGCGGAGGCCAAGCAGCTCGCCGCCGACCCGGCCGTCGCCTCGGTCGCCACCAACAAGACCCTCCGCATCAACGACACCCAGACCGGCGCCACCTGGGGCCTGGACCGTATCGACCAGGCCGATCTGCCGCTGGACTCGTCGTACACCTACCCGTCCAGCGCGGGCGCCGGCGTGACCGCGTACATCATCGACACCGGCGTACGCATCACCCACACCGACTTCGGCGGGCGGGCGTCCTACGGCTACGACGCCGTCGACGGCGACTCCACCGCCGACGACGGCAACGGCCACGGCACCCATGTCGCCGGTACCGTCGCGGGCACCACCTACGGTGTCGCCAAGGCCGCCGACATCGTCGCCGTACGCGTCCTCGACGACGATGGCTCGGGTACGACCGCCGGTGTGGTCGACGGTATCGACTGGGTGACGGAGAACGCCCAGTTCCCGGCCGTCGCCAACATGTCGCTCGGCGGCAGCGCGGACTCCACGCTCGACGCGGCCGTCAACAACTCCATCGCGGCCGGTGTCACCTACGCCGTCGCGGCCGGCAACGACAACGCCAACGCGTCCAGCTACTCCCCCGCCCGCGTGGCCAACGCGATCACCGTGGGCGCCTCCACCAGCGCCGACGCCCGGTCGTCGTTCTCCAACTACGGCTCCTCGCTGGACCTGTTCGCGCCGGGTTCGTCCATCACCTCCGCGTCGAACAGCTCCAACACGGCGACCGCCACGTACTCGGGTACGTCGATGGCGTCCCCGCACGTCGCGGGCGCGGCGGCCGTCTACCTCGGCGAGAACCCCAGCGCCTCGCCCTCGGCGGTCTCCACGGCCCTGACCTCGGCGGCCTCCGCGTCCACCCTCACCAGCGTCGGCACCGGCAGCCCCAACCTGCTGCTCCAGGTCACCCCGAGCGGTGACGGCGACGACGGCGGGGACGACGGCGGCGACACCGGCACCGCCTTCGAGTCCACCACCGACGTCTCCATCCCGGACGCCGGGTCGGCCGTCTACTCGCCGATCACCGTCAGCGGCCTCACCGGCAGCGCGCCCAGCGACCTGTCCGTGTACGTCAACATCGTCCACACCTACCGCGGTGACCTGGTCATCGACCTCGTCGCCCCGGACGGCTCCACCTACCGTCTGAAGAGCAGCAGCACCTCCGACTCCACCGACAACGTGGACGCCACCTACACCGTCGACGCCTCCAGCGAGACCACCGTCAACGGCACCTGGCAGCTCCAGGTCCAGGACGTCTACAGCGCGGACACCGGCTACATCAACAGCTGGAAGCTGACCTTCTAGCGCGTCGGCGTTGTTCAGGAACATCGCGTAAAAAAGCCGTGCGCCCCGGGGACACCACCACCCGAGGCGCACGGCCGTCTTGTGCGACCTCCGCGGCCGACCGCCTTGTGCGACCGTCGCGGTCTACTGCCGTCGCCGTTGCTGGATCAGGGCCGAGGCCGGGTCCAGGGGACGGCTCCCGGCTCCGCCGCCGGCGGTCACCGCCTGGTGGACCGGCATGTCGTCGCGGATGAGGTTCTCGGGGATGAGGACGGAGGCGGTGACACCACCGGTGGTCGACTCGCGCAGATCGACGCGCAGGCCCTGGCGTTCGACGAGGCGGTTGACGACGAACAGGCCGATCTGCTTGGCGTCGAGGAGGTCGACCCGCTCCGACTGGATCTTGCGGTTGGCCTCGGCCATCGCCTCCTCGTTCATGCCGAAGCCGCTGTCCTCGACCTCGATGAGGACACCGTCGCGCAGCCGGGCCGCGCGCAGCTGGACCTTGGTGGAGGGCGGGGAGAACGCGGCGGCGTTCTCGACGAGTTCGGCGAGGAGATGGATGACGTCGGCGACGGAACCGCCGTTGAGGGAGACCTTCGGTACGGCCCAGACCTGGACGCGGGTGGCGTCCTCGATCTCGGCGACGGCGGCCCGCAGGACGTCCGTCAGCGGGATCGGGTCGCGCCAGCCCCGGCCGGGCGCGATGCCGGAGAGGATGAGCAGCGACTCGGAGTGGCGGCGCATCCGGGTGGCGAGGTAGTCGACGCGGTAGAGGTCGTGCAGCTCGGCCGGGTCCCGCTGCCGGTGCTCCATGGCGGAGAGCAGGTCGAGCTGGCGGTGGAGCAGCACCTGGCTGCGGCGGGCGAGGCTGACGTACACCCCGGAGATACCGCTGAGGAGTTCGGCGCGCTCGGAGGCGGCCTTGAGCGCGGCCCGCTGGACGGCGGTCAGAGCCGTACCCACCTGGGCCAGCTCGTCCCCGGCGAGACGGCGCATGGGGGCCTCGGCGTCGATGTCGACACCCTGCCCGGCGTGCAGTTTGCGCATGGCCTGCGGGAGGCGGCGGCCGGCGACTTCGAGGGCGGAGTTGCGCAGATCGAGGAGTTCGACGATGAGGCCGCGCCCGACGCCCACGGAGACGAGCAGCGACAGCAGTACGCCGACGAGACCGAGGACGACCGCGATACCGGAGGCGCCGAGCGTGTCCCAGCCGAAGACGTCCGCCTTGGCCGCGGCCCCTGTACCGGCGTCCTCCTCGGCTTCGGCGAGGCCCCTGAGCACGGCGTCCGACGAGGAGTCCCAGCCCTGGAGCACGGCCGCCGACACGGGCCCGGACCCGGCGTCGGTCACCCGGTCCTCGACCTCGGCGAGCGTGGTGTAACCGTCGCTCGCCAGCAGGATGTCGTAGGCGGGCCGGTGCTCCGCCTTGAGGTCGGCGACGGCGGGCTTCAGCAGCTCGCGCTGGGTGGCGACGGCGCCGATGAACTGCGCGTACTGCTGCTTGGAGAGCGTCCCGGAGGCGGTGGCGGCGGCGAGGAGGGCCTGTTCGCGGGCCACGGCGTCACGGGCGCGGGAGAGTTCGAGGACGACGCGGGCCTCGGAGGTGGCGTCGGTGCCCTTCTCGCTGGTGAGCGCCCCGGTCACGGCGAAGGCGTGCTCGATGACCGTGGAGTACTTGTCGTACGCCGTGGAGACCGTGTCCTTCGCGTTCTCCGCGTCCTTCGTGCCCTTGTCGGTCGTCTGCGCACGGAGGGACGCCAGACCGCTGAAGTCGGCCTCCAGGGTCTGAAGCCGGTCGGGCAGCCCGGCGTCGATGAGCGCCGCGTCCGAGCTGGAGGAGTTCACGCCGTCGCGGAGGACGGAGACGGCCTTGTCGGTGGTCTTCTGCGCGGCTTCGAGATTGTCCAGGTCGACGGAGTCCCGCCCGGCGGCATACCGGGTGGCGGCGGTCCGCTCCCCCTGCAACGCGGTGACGAACTCGGCGACCGGCGCGAGCAGTTCGTTGTTGACGTCCTTGGCCCGCTCGGTGTCACCGATGCTCGCCACGGTCGTCACGGCGGCATAGCTCCACAGCGCCATCAACGACACGATGGGCAACATCAACAGGGCGACGATCTTCGCCCGCACGGATCTGGGCCGCAGCCGTTGCGTGATACGGGGGAGTTGCATTTGGGGACCTCTTCGAGGGGTCGGGCGACTTGAAGCTAAGGGGCGCCCCGTAAGGGGCGCGGGGCGGAGTCGATATGCGGCTCCGCCGCGTGTGCGCGACCAGCCCCCACGGGCCCGCAGACAACAACGGCACTCCGCGCGGAGCGCCTACGCAGTGGAAAGCTCGACCTCGCGAAGCAACTCATCCGCGAAAGAAGACTCCGCCCGCTTCCCGGTAGGCGAAAGCGCCACATACGCCGAGGTCAGAAAGAGGAACGACCCAAGCAGCACAGCGAGCGGAAACAGGAACTCCGTCGCAGTGGCCCCACCCAACTCCGCCGAACTGGGCGCGAGATCAATGCTCACGGCATACATCGCGGTGTAGTGCATGCTGCTCACGGCAAGCCCCATGACCAGCGCCGCGATAGCGGCGAGCACACCCCCGCGCACGACCAGCGTCAGCGCAAGCGCCGCGGTCGCCGCGACGACCGCGATCACCACGGAGGCGATGACCAGCTTGGGGTCGAAGTGGACGGTGCCGTGCAGATTGAGCGCCGTCATCCCGGTGTAGTGCATGGCCGCCACCCCGAGCCCGGTGCCGAGCCCGCCGAAGGCGACCGCCCGTACCCGGGAGCGGCCGTATCCGGCGGTGAACACCCCGGCGCTGACCACGGCGATCGCCATGACCAGGCTGAGCACGGTCATCGGCACGTCGTAGCGGATCGGGGTGCCCTCCACGCCGAAGCCCATCATGGCGACGAAGTGCATGGTCCAGATGCCGGACCCGATCGCGAACGACGCCAGCGTCAGCCAGTTCCGCTTCGAGGCGCCCTCGGCCTCAAGTGCCCTGACGGTGCAGCGGAGTCCGAGTGCCGAGCCGACGCAGGCCATGACGTAGGACAGGACGGGAGTGACCCATCCGGCGCTGAAGTGGTCCATATGTCCCATGGGAGGAACCCCTCTCGCCCGCCGCGCGGACGGCCCCGCGCGGACGGTAGTACCACCGGTAACGCAGTCACCGGGGATCGAGATCATGCCATTCGCGATCGACGGCCAGATCACTTGAAAAGGGATCACTCGGGGACATTAGTGAGAATTAAAATACTGTGGCGTGAGTTACAGACTCCGGAGCATGTCCCAGATCCACAGAATCCTCACATGACCTGCGCGTTTACAGTCCCAACGTTCCCTTGCGCCCGGCCCGTTCGACCATCAGCCACCCCATGAGCGTCATCGCCACGGCCACCGGCGCGGTCACATGAACGGCGATCAGCAGAGCCGTGCGCCCCTCCAACAACCCCCCGAATCCGACCATCGACAGCCCCAGCACCCCGAACAGACAGAGCGTGACACCGAGCGCGGCGGCGGGCCCCGAAAACCCTTCATGCGCCCGCGACTTGCCCTCTGACCTGCTGAGTTCCTTCGTGGCCGCCGGGCGTTCGAAGCCCTTGAAGGCGGCGACGAGTACGGCGGTGAGGAGGCCGGCGGCGACCAGCCGCAGCGGCAACTGGACCCACCAGGCGGCCGACGCGGGCGCCGGGAGCGTGATGTCGAGGGCGAGGAGGACGCCGTAGACGCCGAGCATGGCCGAAAGATGCCATAGGAACGCGGTCATCGAGATCCCGTTGGCCGCCACGACCGCCCGCCAGACCTTCGGCCGCTCCAGCCACCGCGAGACGGGCCCGCGCACCCACTCCACCGCGCCGACCAGCCACAGCCCGTGGCACAGCAGCGCGAAGGTCGGGGGCGCCATGTTCGAGATCTTCTCGCCGGGCATCCCCACCATCGACAGCGGATACGGCCCGTACGCCACCAGCAGCGCGGCCCCCGCGAGACCGGCCCCCGCGAGGAGGTACGGCCGGGTCAGGCGTCCGTCGGCACGCAGGAACCCGAGCTGGTGGACGGCGAGCCAGACGAAGGCGAAGTTGAGGAACTCGACGAAGGGCACATGGAAGGCGAAGCGCAGCAGATCGACGGTGGCCGCCGCCGCGACGAGCCCCGCGAAGGCCCCCCACCCGAACCGCTCGTGCAGCCTCAGCAGCGGCGGGGTGAAGGCGACCATCGCCAGATAGATCCCTATGAACCACAGCGGCTGGGCGACGAGTCGCAGCGCCACATCGAGCAGGCCGCCGCCCGCGCCGGTGAGTTGGAGAAGCAGCGCGGCGGCTCCCCACACCCCGATGAACACCATGGTGGGCCGCAGAAGCCGCTGGAGCCGGGCGCGGAGGAAGGCGGGGTAGAGGGAGACCGGGTGGCGGGAGGCCGCGCCTGTCTTCGTATCGGGGCCGGTCGTGGCCTTCCTGCTCAGGGAGCGGTACGACAGGGCGTGGGAGAAGCCGCCGACGAAGAAGAAGACCGGCATGATCTGCAGCGCCCAGGTGAGTATCTGGAGCCCGGGCTCCACGGCGAGGAGATTGCCCACCTCCACCTCACCGTCGCCGCCGGTCGTCACGGCCGCCATCAGCCAGTGGCCGAGGACGACCGTGCCGAGCGAGGCGACCCGCAGCAGGTCGACATACCGGTCACGGCTGGACGGTGTGGCGGCGGCGAGCCGGCTCGCACTCACGTTTGCGGTCATGGGAGTACGGTCGCGCCGACAGCCGGGTGGGCGTCAGCGCTCAGGTACTCAAGTGGGGGCTGAGTACCTGGGGTTCACCGCAGGAGTCGTACGGATCAGGTGGTGATCGTCGCGCCGGTTGGAGTGGTGATCGTCGCGCCGGGCGCGGGGGAGGTGGCGACGCGGGCGGTGCGGCAGGTGCCGGAGGCGATGAGCGCGGCGGCGATCGCGGTGGCGGCCTCCGCGTCCCTGGCGAGGTACGCCGTGGTGGGCCCCGACCCGGAGACCAGCGCGGCGAGGGCGCCGGCCGCGCGACCGGCGGCGAGGGTGTCGGCGAGCCGGGGGAAAAGGGAGAGGGCGGCGGGCTGGAGCCCGTTGGAGTCGGGGAGGAAGGCGGCGAGGGCATCCACATCCCCCTTGGCGAGCGCGTCGAGGAGCACCTGGGAGGCGACGGGCTCGGGGACGCGGTGCCCCTCGTTGAGCCGGTCGAACTCGCGGTAGACGGCCGGGGTGGAGAGCCCTCCGTCCGCGATCGCGAACACCCAGTGGAAGTCCCCGCCCACATCGAGGGGCCGCAGCCGCTCCCCCCGCCCGGTCCCGAGCGCGGCTCCACCCACCAGGCTGAACGGCACATCGCTGCCCAACTCGGCGCAGATGTCGAGGAGTTCATGGCGCGAGGCGTCCGTACCCCAGAGCGCGTCACAGGCGAGAAGCGCACCGGCGGCGTCCGCGCTCCCGCCCGCCATACCGCCTGCCACCGGGATGTCCTTGCCGATGTGAAGGTGCGCATGCGGTGCGATGCCGCGGCGTTCGGCGAGGGCGAGGGCGGCGCGGGCGGCGAGGTTGGTGCGGTCCAGGGGGACCTGGTCGGCGCCCGGTCCCTCGCAGGTGACGCGCAGTTCGTCGGCCGGGGTGGCGGTCACCTCGTCGTAGAGCCCGACGGCGAGGAAGACATTGGCCAGGTCATGGAACCCGTCGGGCCGGGCACCCCCGACCGCGAGCTGGACATTGACCTTGGCGGGGACGCGAACCGTCACGCTCACGGCTGGCTGGACTCCTCGTTCGTGGACGTTTTAGTGCTGGGCGGTGTGGTTGTCGCCGGTGTTCTTGTTCTCGGCGATGGCGGCGAACTCCTCGACGGTGAGGGACTCGCCCCGGGCCTGTGGGGAGACGCCGGCGGCGACGAGGGCGGTCTCGGCCGCGGCGGCGGAACCGGCCCAGCCGGCGAGGGCCGCGCGCAACGTCTTGCGCCGCTGGGCGAAGGCCGCGTCGACCACGGCGAACACCTCGGCCTTGGTCGCCGTCGTCTTCAGCGGCTCGGTACGGCGGACGAGCGAGACGAGGCCGCTGTCCACGTTCGGCGCGGGCCAGAAGACGTTCCGCCCGATCGCCCCGGCCCGCTTGACCTCGGCGTACCAGTTGGCCTTCACCGAGGGCACGCCGTACACCTTCGAGCCGGGCCCGGCGGCGAGGCGGTCGGCGACCTCCGCCTGGACCATGACGAGGGTGCGCTCGATGCTCGGGAAGGTGTCGAGCATATGGAGGAGGACGGGGACGGCGACGTTGTAGGGGAGGTTCGCGACGAGGGCGGTCGGGGCGGGGCCCGGGAGTTCCTTGATGTGCATCGCGTCGGAGTGCACGAGGGCGAACCGGTCGGCCCGGTCGGGCATGCGGGCGGCGATGGTGGCGGGGAGGGCGCCGGCGAGTACGTCGTCGATCTCGACGGCGGTGACCCGGTCGGCGACCTCCAGCAGGGCGAGCGTGAGGGAACCGAGCCCCGGGCCGACCTCGACGACCACGTCGTCCGGCCGCACGTCGGCGGTCCGTACGATCCGGCGGACCGTGTTCGCGTCGATCACGAAGTTCTGACCGCGCTGCTTGGTGGGCCGCACGCCGAGGGCGCCCGCGAGTTCGCGGACGTCGGCGGGACCGAGGAGGGCGTCGGGGGTGGGGCTGGTGCTCACGGGCACAAGGTTACGGGGCCGGGGGAGCGCCGGGCGCCGGGCCGGGGGGAGCTCGGGTGGGTGGGGTGCGTTGCGGGGTGCGGGTAGGTGGGGGCTGGTCGCGCCCACGCGGCGGAGCCGCATGTCGATACAGCCCCGCGCCCCTGAAAAAGCGGCCTGCGGCCAGCTTTTTCATCACCGCGCACGCCCGGTTTTCAGGGCCGCAGGCCCTGATCTTTTAGGGGCGCGGGGAACTGCGCGAGCAACCACGACGGCGCCGCACATACGCACCCAACGCAACCCACCACCCACCCCCCTCTCACCCCCTCAACCGCGCCCCGCAATGCGGCCAAGGACTCGCCCCCCGCCGCACATACAGCTTCTTCGCCCGCAAGGTCTGTTCCTCCCCGGACGCGTCCTGGGGCCGCCCGCTCCCCCCGAGGCTCTGCCACGTCCGGGTGTCGAACTGGTACAGCCCCCCATACGTCCCGGAGGGATCGACGGCGTCGGGTCGGCCCCCCGACTCGCACGCCGCCAACGCCGACCAGTTCAACCCCTCGGCACCCCGCACGGACATCGGCCTCGGCTTGGTCCCGACCAGAACCACCTGTTCCCGCGGCTCCCGTACGACCTCCGTCCGCACCCGCCTCGGCCGCTCCTTGACCCCGTTGACCGTGCGGAAGGCGTACGTGACCCGTCGCGCCCCCGGCCGCCCGGCCTGCTCCACGACCTCGGTGCCCTTGAACAGCGACGCGTCCTCGACCCTCCGCACCAGGAACGGGATCGGCTCCTCGCGCACCTCCCGCGACCCGGTGATCCGGAGCACGGTCACGGTCTGCCCGTCGCGCGGGAAGCCGGCCTGGTCGACGGAGGTGGTGTCCTGCCCGCGCAGCGTGACCCCGGCCTGTTCCACGGCCTCCCGCACGGTCGCCGCGTTCGTACGGATGGTCCGCGTCCGCCCGTCCGCCATGATCGTGACGGTCCGCTCGGTACGGACGTCCAGCTCCAGCCCCTCCCGCCCGATCCGCCGCGAGCGCGAGGTCGAGACGTACGCGCCCTCCGCGCGCACCCCGATCTGCCGCAGCGCCCCGTCGACGGTACGGGCGGTCGTCCAGACCCGGCGGGGTTGCCCGTCGAGGGTGAGGGCGACGGGCCGCCCGTAGTGGACGGCCACCTCGTCGCCGCTGCTGAGCGCGGTACCGGGGCCGGGGGCGACGACGTCGTGGGCGCCGAGGGCGACCCCTTCGTCGGCGAGGAGTTCGGTGACGTCGTCGGCGAAGGTGTGCAGGGTGCGTGGCCGGCCGTCGACGGTCAGCTCGATCGCCTTGTCCTTCGCCACGAACGCCGAGGTGCCGCCCGCGAGGAACGCCACGACGAGGGCCTGCGGCACCAGCCGCCGCAGGGTGGTGGGCCGCTCGGCCCCCCGCCGCCGCGCCCGCCCGCCCCGAGCCGCCCGCCGTGCCACGGCCCGCCCACCGCCGCCCTGCGGCGCCGACGGAATCTCGTAAGCGGGCCTGTAGGTATCCGCGCAGTCCCCGTAATCCTCGTAGTCCCCTTGCTCCTCGTAACCCGAGAAGTCCGCGCGCTCCCCGTACTCGGCGTAATCCGCGTACTCCCCGTAGCCCCCCTGAGGCGAGGTCTCGTACGACGAGGGTTGCGACGACGACTGCACACTGCTCACGACGACACGCTCCAGAGGGAATCCGGGGTCCGGGTCGGGCGACGCGAACCTAGCGGACTGCGGTCACCCTCCAAAGCAACGTGGTCACACAGTGTCGCGACACGGGCCGCTGATCATCTTTCTGGGTCCCTCGAACGGCCTATGCGGCGTGATCGGTCAGTAATCGAACGCCCTGGCCGTGTTCGCGGCGATCGCCGTCGCCAGCGCGTCCTCGTCGATACCGCGGACCTCGGCCATCGCACGGACCGTGACCGGAATGAGATACGGGGCGTTGGGCCGTCCGCGGTACGGCGCGGGGGTGAGGAACGGCGCGTCGGTCTCGACGAGGACGAGGTCGAGCGGGGCGACGGCGAGGGCGTCGCGGAGCGGCTGGGCGTTCTTGAAGGTCATGTTCCCGGCGAAGGACATGAAGTAGCCGTGCTCGGCGCAGACGGCGGCCATGTCGGCGTCGCCGGAGTAGCAGTGGAAGACGGTCCGCTCGGGGGCGCCCTCCTCCTTCAGGACGCGCAGGACGTCGGCGTGGGCGTCGCGGTCGTGGATGACCAGCGTCTTGCCGTGCCGCTTGGCGATCTCGATGTGCGCGCGGAACGACCGCTCCTGCGCCGCCTTGCCCTCGGGCCCGGTGCGGAAGTAGTCGAGACCCGTCTCACCGACGCCCTTGACCTGCGGCAACGCGGCAAGCCTGTCGATCTCGGCGAGCGCTTCGTCGAGCGCCGCGTCGCCCCCGGCCGCCCGCTCGCCCTGCCGGGACCAGCCGTCGGGGTCGCCGTGGACGATGCGCGGGGCCTCGTTCGGGTGCAGCGCGACGGTGGCGTGCACGGCCTCGTACGCGGCGGCCGTCTCGGCGGCCCAGCGCGATCCCTTGATGTCGCAGCCGACCTGCACGACGGTCGTCACCCCCACCGAGGCGGCCTTGGCAAGGGCCTCGTCGACGGTGCCGGACTGCATGTCCAGATGGGTGTGCGAATCCGCGACGGCGACCCGCAGGGGTTCGGGGAGAGGCGGCGCGGAGTTCTTGTCGTCGTTCTTTGAAGGCATGCCCCGATCCTATGAATCGAACGAATCGAACGAATCGCAGGATCGGGGCATGCCCTCGTCACCCGGCGGGGGGAGCCTCCGGGGGGCCGGCGGTCAGCTCGCCTTGCGGTGGAACGGGTGCAGCAGATCCGACAGGTGCCAGTTCCAGTGGTGCTGCCCCTGCGGGTCGGCCTCCTTGGGCTCGGCCGCGTCCGGGGCCACGGCGGTGGCCTCGCGGGGCTTCGGCACGTGGTGGTGCCGCTCGGCGTCCTTCACCGACGAGACCTGGCCGGCGCGCATGATCCGCACGACATGACCGTCGCAGTTCTGGCAGGTGGGCCTCGACAGCGGGGACGGCACGACCTGGCCGTCGGCCACGTACATCACGAAGTCGCGGCCCTGGGCGTCATTGTGGTGCTCTATCTCGAACGACTGCTCCCAGCCATGCCCGCAGCGCATGCAGGCGAACGAATACGACTCGTGAACGACAGCGGTTGCGGTGTCCCGCAGTACGGCCCGCTCTGCGATCTCGGTCATGCCAGCTCCTCTTGTCCGCTGGACGGTTGAGGCCCCAAACGCCCTCGTCACCCAGTGGACGCCCGGGCCGCCCCCCACCGCACCCCACCTGCCTACCTTTGAACCCGATTTGGCCTCCCTTTGTGGGAACCGCTCCGCTGGGAGGGCTGGGCTTTGCGTGGCTTTACCAGGGGATGGGGTATGGCCCGCCCAATCGCTCGGGGGGAGAGGCTGTTTGGCGACTGCGGGTGGGTGGGGGCTGATCGCGCCCACGCGGCGGAGCCGCATATCGATACAGCCCCGCGCCCCTAAAAGATCAGGGCCTGCGGCCCTGAAAACCGGGTGTGCAGCCCTGAGAACGATGCCTGCGGGATGATGAAAAGGCCGGGGCGCAGCCCCGTCTTTTCAGGGGCGCGGGGCTGTGACATATGCGGCTCCGCCGCGTGGGCGCGACCAGCCACAACGAACCCGCACCCAACAACACACCCCACCCCGACGGCGCCCCCCTACACAGAACCCCGCTTCGCGGCCACAACCGCGTCAAACACCTCCCGCTTCGGCACCCCCGCCTCCACCGCAACCGCCGCGATCGCCTCCTTGCGCCGCTCCCCCGCCTCCTCCCGCACCCGAACCCGCCGCACCAACTCCTCGGCGTCCACCTCCCCGGGCCCCTTCTCCGGCGCCCCCTCCACCACCACGGTGATCTCCCCGCGCACCCCACCAGCGGCCCACTCGGCCAACTCCCCCAGCGGCCCCCGCTTGACCTCCTCGTACGTCTTGGTCAACTCCCGGCACACGGCGGCCCGCCGCTCGGCGCCGAACACCTCGGCCATCGCGGCGAGCGTCGCGTCCAGCCGGTGCGGGGCCTCGAAATACACCAGCGTCCGGCGCTCCTCCGCGACCTCCCGCAGCCGCCCCAGCCGCTCCCCGGCCTTCCTCGGCAGGAACCCCTCGAAGCAGAACCGGTCCACGGGCAGACCGGAGAGAGCGAGGGCGGTGAGCACGGCGGAGGGACCGGGCACGGCGGTCACCCGTACCCCCTGCTCCACGGCCGCCGCGACCAGCCGGTACCCGGGGTCGGACACGGACGGCATCCCGGCGTCCGTGACCAACAACACCCGCGCGCCCCCCACGAGCGCCTCCACCAGCTCCGGCGTACGCCCCGCCTCGTTGCCCTCGAAGTACGACACGACCCGCCCACCCGGCTGCACACCGAGCGCCTGCGCGAGCCGCCGAAGCCGCCGGGTGTCCTCGGCGGCGACCACATCGGCCCCGCTCAACTCCTCGGCGAGCCGAGGCGGCGCATCCGCGACATCACCGATGGGGGTACCTGCCAAAACAAGGGTTCCAGTCACATGGCTCATCCTCCCAGCCACCGCCACGTTCAAGGGGCGCGGGGCTGTGTTGAATGTGCGGCTGCCGCCGCGTGGGCGCGACAAGCCACAACGCACCCGCAGCCGCCAAAGCACCAGACACCCCCACCCCCATAGGCGCCCCACGCGGCACCCCATGCGGCCCCCCATCCCACATTCCCAACCCACGGGACTCCCACAGCCGTGTTCCCTACGATGGCGCGGTGACCAGTACCGCGCCCTCCACGGACACCCGGCAGAGCCAGGGCACCGACTCGCGGCCGTCGTGGCAGCAGCGGCTGCGCCGTTTCGGCTACACGGCGCCGCCGAGCAGCGACGTCCGCGACCGTCTGGTGCCCCCGTACACCCGCCCCGGCCCGGGCGTCTGGGCCGCGCTGGGTATCGGTCAGGGCCTCGCCGTACGGATCACCCGCTGGTCGGCGTGGGGCGGCCCGCTGCTGGTGACGCTGGTCGCGGGCGTGATGCGGTTCTGGAACCTGAGCAGCCCGAAGGCGGTGATATTCGACGAGACGTACTACGCCAAGGACGCGTGGGCGCTGGTCCACCGCGGCTTCGAGGTCAACTGGGCCAAGAACGCCAACGAGCTGATCCTCCAGAACAACGGCGACGTCCCGATCCCGACGGACGCGGCGTACGTCGTTCATCCGCCGGTCGGCAAGTACGTCATCGGTCTGGGCGAGCTGATGTTCGGGTTCAACCCGTTCGGCTGGCGCTTCATGACGGCCCTGCTGGGCACCCTGTCCGTCCTGATGCTCTGCCGCATCGGCCGCCGTATCTTCCGCTCGACGTTCCTGGGCTGCCTCGCGGGCACGCTGATGGCGGTGGACGGCCTGCACTTCGTGATGAGCCGTACGGCGCTGCTCGACCAGGTGCTGATGTTCTTCGTACTGGCGGCCTTCGGCTGTCTGGTCATCGACCGGGACAAGGCGCGACAACGCCTGGCCGCCGCCCTGCCACCGGACGCCGACGGAGTCGTACGCCCCAACGCCCTGGTCGCCGAGACGACGAGGCTCGGCCTGCGCCCGTACCGCTGGCTGGCCGGTCTCTGCCTGGGCCTGGCGTTCGGCACCAAGTGGAACGCGCTGTACTTCCTCGTCTTCTTCGGCATCATGACGGTGCTCTGGGACTACGCGGCCCGCAAGGTCGCCGGTGCCCGTCAGCCGCTGATCGCGACCCTCCAGCGGGACCTGGGCCTCGCGTTCCTGTCCACGGTCCCGGTCGTGATCGTCACATATCTGGTCTCCTGGACGGGCTGGATTCTCTCCCCGGACGACGGCACCGGCGGCTACTACCGCGACTGGGCGGCTACCTCGGGCAAGGGCGGCTGGTTCAGCTGGCTGCCGGACTGGCTGCGCAGCCTGTGGCACTACGAGCACGCGGTCTACCAGTTCCACATCGGGCTGCACTCGCCGCACAAGTACCAGTCGAACCCGTGGAGCTGGATCGTCGACGGCCGCCCGGTCTCGTACTTCTACGAGGAGCAGACGCCCGGCAGGAGCGGCTGCCCGGCCGACGCCGTCGAGAAGTGCGGCCGTGAGGTCCTCGCCATCGGCACCCCGCTGCTGTGGTGGGCGGCGTGCTTCGCCGTCCTCTACGTCCTGTGGCGCTGGTTCTTCCGCCGCGACTGGCGCGCGGGCGCGATCGTCTGCGCCGTCGCCGCCGGCTACCTCCCCTGGTTCATGTACCAGGAACGCACGATCTTCTACTTCTACGCCGTCGTCTTCCTGCCCTACCTCTGCCTGGCCGTGGCCATGATGATCGGCGCCGTCCTCGGCCCACCCCGCGCCTCCGAACACCGCCGCGTCGCCGGAGCCGCCGGCGCCGGCGTCCTCGTCCTCCTCATCCTCTGGAACTTCATCTACTTCTGGCCGATCCTCACGGGCCAGTCCATCCCCATCGACGACTGGCGCTCCCGGATGTGGCTGGACACATGGGTCTGACGCCCTGAATCCGGCCCCTCTTCCCTCCCGTAATCCCTCCCGCCTTCCCTCCCGCAGCCGCTCCCCGTCCCGCTCCCCCAAGGGCTAACAATCAGGGAACACACGCCCCGTGAGTCACAGGCGGCGCATACAGTGGGCCCAGGCAAGCGGTTTCTGAACGCGTTCAAAGTGCGCGGGAGCCGGTCGCGGAGGCGCCACAAGTGCCGCAAACGGGGAGGAAGTACGTATGCGCAAGGGGGCCAAGGTCGCCATAGTCGGCGGGGTCTTCATGGTGATGGTGGGGGGTGCCGGGTACGGGGCGTACAACTTCGTGACCGCGCTGGGCGGCGACGGTACGTCGGGCGCGCAGCGGACCGGGCCGCCGAGTGCGGAGGAGGTCTCGGAGACCACCGAGAAGTTCTTCGCCGCCTGGGAGGAGGGCGACGCGGCCACGGCGTCGTCGTACACCAACGACGCGGCGGGCGCCGGGAAGCTGTTCGGCCAGTTCGTCGGCGCCGCGCGGATCGGCGAGGTGAGGATCGAGCCCGGCAAGCCGACCGGTGCCGGGGGCCGGACCGTTCCGTTCTCCGTCTCGGCGACGGTGTCGTACGAGGGGAAGAGCGAGGAGCTGGCGTACAAGAGCCGGTTGACCGTCGTGCGCGGGGAGACCACCGGGCGGGCGCTGGTCGACTGGCAGCCGTCCGTCGTCCATCCCGAACTGCAGGACGGCGACGAGCTGTACACCGGTGAGGCGGCGGCACCGCCGATCGAGGCCGTGGACCGCGACGGCACCGTGCTGACCAAGGAGAAGTACCCCTCCCTCGGGCCGATCCTCGACACCCTGCGCGAGCGCTACGGCGACAAGGCGGGCGGCAGCCCCGGTATCGAACTGGCCGTACGGCACACCGCCACCGGCGCCGCCGACACGCCTCTCCTCACGCTCGCCGAGGGCAAGGCGGGCGAGTTGAAGACCACGATCAGCGCGAAGGCGCAGGCGGCCGCCGAGAAGGCCGTCGCGCAGTACGCCGAGTCGTCCGTCGTCGCCGTCAAGACGAGTACCGGTGAGGTGCTGGCCGTGGCCAACCACCGGAAGGACGCCTTCAACGCGGCGTTCGAGGGGCAGGTGCCGCCCGGCTCCACCATGAAGATCATCACCGCCGCCACCCTCATCGACAACGGTGTGGCCACCATGAACGGGCCCGCGCCCTGCCCCGACAGCGCGATCTGGAAGAGCCAGACCTTCAAGAACCTGCCGGGCATGGAGCCCGACGAGTCGCCGAGTGCCACGCTCGCCCAGGCGTTCCTGCGGTCCTGCAACACGGCCTTCATCAAGCTGATCGACGAGGGCCCGATGAACGACGGGTCCCTCACCGCCGAGGCCCAGGAGCGCTTCGGGCTCGGCAAGGACAACTGGAAGACGGGCATCACCTCCTCCGACGGCAGCGTGCCGGCGTCCGCCGGGCCCGACCGGGCCGCCAACGCCATCGGGCAGGGGCAGGTCACCATGAATCCGCTCAACATGGCGTCGGTGACGGCGACCGCGATCACCGGGGAGTTCCGGCAGCCGTATCTCGTCTCGCCCGAGCTGGACGGGCGGAAGCTGGCCACCGCGCGGGGGTTGAAGCCGGGGACCGCGTCGCAGCTGAAGCAGATGATGAGGCTGACCGCGAGTCAGGGTACGGCGAAGGATGTGATGGCTCCGCTGGGCGGGGACATCGGGGCGAAGACGGGGTCGGCCGAGGTCGATGGGCAGGATGTGGCGGACAGTTGGTTCACCGGGTTCCGGGGGGATGTCGCCGCGGCGGCGATGGCGGAGGCCGGGGGTCGCGGCGGCGAGGCCGCCGGGCCGATTGTGGTGTCTGTACTCGGGGCGACGGGGTGAGGTGAGCGGGGTGGGTTGAGCGGGGGTGCCCAATGGCTCGGGGGTGCGGGTGGTTTGGCGGGTGCGGGTGGGTGGGGGCTGGTCGCGCAGTTCCCCGCGCCCCTGAAAAACCGGCCTGCGGCCAGCTTTTTCATCACCCCCGCAGGCACCCGTCCTCAGAGCCACAGGTGCCCGGTCTCTCAGGACCGCAGGCCCGTCCTCACCGCCGCCCAACTGGTTTTCAGTGCCGCAGGCCCGATCCCCCACAGCCGCGCACCTGGTTTTCACGACCGCAGGCCCGTCCTCACAGCCGCGCGCCCGGATTCCAGGGCCGCAGGCCCGTCCCCACCGCCGCGCAATCGGATTCCAGGGCCGATGCCCGCCCCCACAGCCGCGCAATCGGATTCCAGGGCCGCAGGCCCGTCCTCACGGACGCGTGCCCGGGTTTCAGGGCCGCAGGCCCTGGTCTTTTAGGGGCGCGGGGAACTGCGCGATCAGCCCCCACCCGCCCGCGCATACTCACCCACCCCGACCACCCACCCCCTCACTCGCCCAATCTCCTGCTCACTCGCCCAATCTCCTGTTGAGGCGGGCCGCCTGGCGGGTCAGGTGGTTGTGTTCGGGGAGGTTGGGGGCCTTTTGGGCGGCCTCCTTGTAGAGGCGGGCCGCCTGCGGCAGGTCGCCGGCCCGTTCGTGGAGGTGGGCCGCCACCGCCACGTAGCGGGGCAGGGACGGGTCCAGTTCCGCCAGCGCCGCCAGGCCCGCCCGGGGGCCGTCCGCCTCGCCGACGGCCACCGCGCGGTTGAGGCGGGCGACCGGGCTGCCGGTCAGGCGGACCAGCTCGTCGTACCACTCCACGATCTGCACCCAGTCCGTCTCCCCGGCGGTCGGCGCATCCGCGTGGAGCGCCGCGATCGCGGCCTGCGTCTGGAACTCGCCCAGCCGATCGCGGGCGAGGGCAGCCTGGAGGATGTCGATGCCCTCGGCGATCAGCTTCGTGTCCCACCGGCTCCGATCCTGCTCGGCCAGCGGTACGAGCCCGCCGTCGGCCCCGGTCCGGGCCGCACGCCGCGCATGGTGCAGCAGCATCAGGGCGAGCAGCCCCGCCACCTCGGGGTGGTCGATCGCGGCGGACAGCTGCCGGGTGAGCCGGATGGCCTCGGCGGCCAGGTCGACATCACCGGAGTAGCCCTCGTTGAAGACCAGGTAGAGGACGCGCAGGACGGTGGCGACATCGCCGGGGCGGTCCAGGCGTACGCCGGAGACCGTGCGCTTGGCCCGGCTGATGCGCTGCGCCATCGTCGCCTCGGGCACCAGATAGGCCTGGGCGATCTGCCGGGTGGTGAGCCCGCCGACGGCCCGCAGCGTCAGCGCGACCGCCGAGGACGGTGTCAGCGAGGGGTGGGCGCAGAGGAAGTAGAGCTGGAGGGTGTCGTCCGCCGAGGGCGCGGGGCCGGGGCCGGGCTCCTCCTCCACGAGGTCCTCGCGGCGGCGCCGGGCGGCATCGGCCCGGGCCTGGTCGAGGAACTTCCGCCACGCCACGGTGACCAGCCACCCCTTCGCATCGCGCGGCGGATCGGCCGGCCAGACGCGAACCGCCTCGACCAGCGCCTCCTGTACGGCGTCCTCGGCCGCCGCGAAGTCTGCTCCGCGGCGGACGAGAACGGCGAGGACACCCGGCGTGAGGCTCCTGAGCAGGGCCTCGTCCATCTCGGACACGATCTCGCCCCTCTCAGGCGCGTCGGACACGGTCGAGGTCATCCGTGATGTCGAGATCATCCGTGATGTCGGGGTCACTCCGTGATGGTGGGCGACCCGGTCCAGAAGGGGCGCAGCTCCAGCCACTCGTGGATCGGCTTCCCGCCCGCGCCGGGGGCGGCGGACAGTTCCCCGGCCAGCTCCACGGCCCGCTCGTAACTGTCGACGTCGATCACCATCCACCCGGCGATCAGGTCCTTGGTCTCGGCGAACGGCCCGTCGGTGACCGGCGGCCGCCCCTCCCCGTCGTACCGCACCCACGCCCCCTCGGGCGCGAGCGCCGTCTCGCCGACGAACTCCCCGGTCTTCTCCAGCCGGTCCGCGAAGTCCCGCATGTACTGCACATGCGCCGAGATCTCCTCCGGAGTCCACCGCTCCATCGGAACGTCGTTCACGGCGGCGGGAGCACCCCGGTAGTGCTTCAGCAGCAGGTACTTGGCCATGATCCTTCTCCTACCTACTCGGGCGACCCATTCTGGCCGCGCTCACCCCGGGGACGGAGCCGACGACGCGTTCTCGACATGAAGGGGAGATTTTTTCGAGGCGGGGGCGCCGTTGGGTTGGGGGTGCGTTGCGGGGTGCGGGTTCGTTGTGGCTGATCGCGCAGTTCCCCGCGCCCCAAAAAGCCGGGGCCCGCAGCCTGAAGCGGCGAGCGCGGGGCCCTGAGAACAGGTGCCTGCGGGAGGGATGAAAAAGCAGGCCAGCAGGCCGGTTTTTCAAGGGGCGCGGGGCTGTGACATATGCGGCTCCGCCGCGTGGGCGCGACCAGCCACAACCCCACCCGCACCCGCCAAACCACCCCGCCCCCGAGCTATTAGGCACCCCCACCCCCGGAGTGACTACTGTGGTCCCCCTCGTTGTCATGATGACGAGAGGCAGTCGGGGGCAGGCACCGGAAGGTCAACCGCGTGGGTAAGAGAAGGCGTGTCGACGAGCGCAAGGCCGCGAGGTCGGCGAAGGCGCGGCGCCCCGCCGTACTCGGCGGAATGGCGGCCGTCGCCCTCGGCGGCGGCGCGTTCGCGGTGTACACGGTGTTCGGCGGCGGCGCGGCCGCCGAGGACGCCTCGGCGGCGGACGCCAAGGCCGTGAAGTCCGGCCCCCTGTCGGCCACCGAGGTCCGAACCGCCGCCACCACCTTCCTCACCGCCTGGCAGAAGGGCAAGGTCACCAAGGCCGCCGCGGCCACCGACGCCCCGTCCGCCGCGAAGACCGCGCTGACCGGTTTCACGAAGGACGCCCACGTCGAGGACGTCACCCTCACCCCCGGCAAGCGCACGGGCGACAAGGTCGCGTTCTCGGTCAAGGGAACGGTCTCCTACAAGGGCACGAGCAAGCCCCTCACCTACAAGTCCTCCCTGACGGTCGTACGGGCCGAGAAGGACGGTGAACCGACCGTCGGCTGGCAGCCGTCCGTCGTCCACCCCGACCTCGGCGAGGGCGACCGTCTGGTGACCGGCGAGGCGGGCACGCCCCCGGTGACGGCCCTCGACCGCGACGGCGGCGAGCTGACGACCAAGAAGTACCCGTCGCTCGGGACGGTGCTGGACAGCCTCCGGGAGAAGTACGGCAAGAAGGCCGGCGGCAAGTCGGGCATCGAGCTACGGGTCGTACGGGCGAAGGCGGAGGACGACGAGTCTGCGGACGAGTCCTCGAAGGCCGAATCCAAGACGGAGACGGAGAAGGAGAAGGCCGCCGACAAGACCCTGCTGGAGTTGAGCGAGGGCACGCCGGGTGAGGTGAAGACGACGCTCAGCCCGTCGCTGCAGGCCGCCGCCGAGGCTCAGGTGGCGGCGAAGAAGCGGGCCTCGGTGGTCGTGATGCGCCCCTCGACCGGCGAGATCCTGGCCGTGGCCAACTCGGGCCACGGTTTCAACGTGGCCTTCCAGGGCTCCCTCGCCCCCGGTTCCACGATGAAGATCGTGTCGTCGGCCCTCCTCATCGACAAGGGCCTGGCCTCGGCGAACAAGGTCCACCCCTGCCCGAAGTACTCGTCGTACGGGGGCTGGAAGTTCCAGAACGACGACAAGTTCGAGATCAAGGGCGGCACGTTCAAGGCCAGCTTCGCGCGTTCCTGCAACACGGCCTTCATCTCCCAGGCGAAGAAGCTCGACGACGACTCCCTGACCCTGGAGGCCCAGGAGGTCTTCGGGCTCGGGCGCGACAACTGGGCGATCGGGGTGTCCACCTTCGACGGCTCGGTGCCGGTGCAGAGCGACGCCCCGATGGCCGCCTCCCTCATCGGCCAGGGCGGGGTCCGTATGAACCCCCTGAACATGGCCTCCGTCGTCTCGACGGCCAAGACGGGCGTCTTCAGGCAGCCCTATCTGGTCCCCCCGTCGGTCGACGGCCGGACCCTCGCCACCGCCTCCCGCCCCATGTCCGAGACGGTCCGCTCCCAGCTGCGCGAACTCCTCCAGTACACCGCCGCGGCCGGTACGGCGGCCGAGGCCATGGCGGGCCTCGGCCCGGACTACGGCGCCAAGACCGGCTCCGCCGAGGTCGACGGCCAGGAGGAGCCCAACGGCTGGTTCACCGCCTGGAAGGGCGACCTCGCCTCAGCCGGTGTCGTCCAGGAGGGCGGCCACGGCAGCGAGTCGGCCGGCCCGATCGTCGCCGCCCTCCTGAAGGCGGGCACGAGCTGAGGCCGGGCCTTAGGGCGCTATTCCTTCCGGCTCCGGATCGGCATCGCCTCGTACGACTCCGCCCTCGCCTCCAGACACCACTCCAGCATCGACGGCCAACTGCCGTAACCGGAGTCGGGGTTGAGGTGGGCCTCGCCGGGGATGAGGTCGCCGGGAAGGCCCAGGGGTTCGGCGTACGCGAAGAGGGCGCCCCGCGGGCAGTACGGGTCGTCGTCGCTGCCGACGACCCGGGTGTACGAGGCGGCCCCGGCCACCCGCGCGGGCGTCAGCGGCGGCGGTGCGAACTCGGCGATCTCCGGGTGCTCCAGCGCGACTTCGGGGGCGGGCGGGGCGACGAGCAGCACCCGTTCGACGGTACGGCCGGACAGCACGTCGTCCCGGCCGACCGCGTGCAACCACAACAAACAGGCCAAGCTGTGGCAGACGACGGTCACCCGCCGCCCCGACAACTCCCCCAACAGCACATCCAGCTCAGCGAGCCACCGCTCCAGATCCGGATCATCCGGCTCCGGCAACTGCGGATACACCACCTCGCACCCCAGCTCACTCAGCCGATCGGCAAGCCAGTACTGCCAATGCCCGACGGGCCGACGGTTCTGCCACCCATGCAGGATGAGAAACGCCCGCCCACCGTCCTCTCCCGAATGCCCCGAAGTCTCAGTCATCCCCCGATAGTCGGGGAGAGGAAGACAAGGGTCCAGTCCCGTCTCTCTGCCTGAAACGAGGGCGACGCTCTCCGAAGGGACCGCACCCCGAAAGGGGCGCGGGGAACTGCGCGAGCAACCACGACACACGCCGCACCCGCGAAACCACACGCACCCCCGAGCTACTAGGCGGAGGGGGGTCAAAGGGGCACAGCCCCTGGTGGACGGGAAGGGTAAGGGCGGCGGGGGCGAACAAACCCCGTCACAAACCCAGTCGCATGCCCCGTACACCCACCGCTACCGTGTCCCGCCATGACCCTCTCCCCAGCCCACCCCCGCTTCACCGAAGCCCTCACCACCCTCGGCCTCACCCACCTCCATCCCCACATCCGCCACTTCCCGGAAGCAACCCGCACAGCCGCAGAAGCCGCCACGGCCCTGGGCTGCGACCCCAGCGAAATCTGCAAGTCCCTGATCTTCGCCGCGGACGGCATCCCCGTCCTGGTCCTGATGGACGGCGCCTCCCGCGTGGACACCGAACTGCTCCGCCGCGAACTCGGCGCCGAGAAGGTCACCCGCGCCAAGGCGGACGTCGTACGCGAGACCACGGGCTACGCGATCGGCGGAGTCCCGCCCTTCGGCCACCGTACGAAGACCCGCGTCCTGGCCGACCGTTCCCTCCTCGCCCACGAGATCGTCTGGGCGGCGGCAGGCACCCCGTACACCGTCTTCCCCATGGACCCCGGGTCACTGATCGCCCACGCGGGCGCCACGACGGTGGACGTCAGGGAGGCCCGAACCGACCACGAGCCCCAGGCCGACGGCACACACAACGCACCCCCCTCCGCATGACGCCGCTGGTCACCGCGGCCGTCCTGCTGGCCGCGGTCACCCATGCCTCCTGGAACGCGATCGCCCACAACATCACGGACAAGCTGGTCGGCTTCGCCCTCATATCCGGCGGCGGCGCGCTCATCGGCCTCGCCGCGCTCCCCTTCGTACCGTTCCCGCAGCCCGCCGCCTGGCCGTATCTGATCGCCTCGACGGTGATCCACGTCGTGTACTACGTCCTGCTCATGACGTCGTTCAGGCTGGGCGACTTCGGCCAGGCGTACCCCCTCGCGCGCGGCTCCGCGCCGCTCGTGGTCACGGTCCTCGCCGCCGTCTTCGCGAGCGAGGTGCCGAACGGCTGGGCGGCGGCCGGCATCCTGCTGAGCTGCGCGGGGCTGACCGGGGTCGCGCTGTGGGGCCTGCGCGGCAGCCGGCCGCGATGGGCGGCGATCGGCGCGGCGCTGGCGACGGGCCTGTCGATCGCCGCGTACACGGTGGTGGACGGCCTGGGCGTACGGGCCTCGGGCTCGGCGATCGGCTTCACGGCCTGGCTGATGGCGATGAGCGTGTCGGTCCCGGCGTACGCGATCTGGCGCTGGCGCGGCGAGACGTTCGCCCGGCTCCGCCCGTTCGCCGCCGTGGGGTTCCTCGGCGCGGCGCTGTCCGTCGGGGCGTACGGCCTGGTCCTGTGGGCCCAGACCAGGGCGACGCTGGCGCCGATCGCGGCGCTGCGGGAGTCGTCGATCATCGTCGGGGCGGCGATCGGGGCGGTGCTCTTCAAGGAGCGGTTCGGGGCGCCGAGGATCGTGGCGGCGGGGCTGCTGGTGCTGGGCATCGGTCTGATGCTGAGGGCCGGGTGAGGCGTACGCGTCCGCCGGCAGCCGGAACCGGGCTCCGGACGCGGTCAGGCCGTGCATCCACGGGCGCGGAGGAGCACTCTGGAGAGAGCGGTTCCGGAGGTGATCGTCATGATGCACACCGCTGTCGGATGGCATGTCGAGCTGGAGTTCCAGGAGGACCAACAGCGCACCCGGGCGGCTGCCCTCGTACGCCTTCCCGACGGGAAAGAGGTACGGGCCCAGGGTTACGCCAGCCGCCACCACACCGACTCCAATCAGCCGAGGGTCGGCGAGGAGATAGCCGGTGCCAGGGCACTCAACGAGCTGGCCATGAAGCTCCTGACGAAGGCCCACGACGAGATAGACGAGGCGTCGGGGCGTACGTCCCACCCGATCGCCATGTAGCCCGGGGGCCAGGTGGCCCTGTGCCCAGGTAGCCCCGTGGTCAGGTAGAGCGAAACCGACCGCACGGCTGCCCGTGGTCCCACGCAGCCGCGGGCAGTCGTGCACGGGGGGACGGCCGGGGCAGCCGAGGGCATCCGTGTCCTGGGGACGGCCCGGCGCGGCCGTACGCTGCGGCGTTCGCTCTCCCGCCGGGCGCCCGACATCCCGTGGAGCGCCCTGTGGTTGACTACGACGGTGCTGCACGAGGTCGTCTTCCAGACCGTGGACCTCCCGGTGACCGACCGGTTCGAGGCCTGGTCGGTATTGATGAGCCAGACGCACGCCCCCATGAACCTGACCCGTCTGGCCAAGGCCGCCCCGGCGCCCGCCGACGACTACTTCGCCCACCAACGCCTCATCGCCCTCGGCGAGGTCGCGGTCTGGCCGGCCACCTTCGACCCGCTGGTCTTCCACCGCACCCCGAAGCTGATCCGCCAGTCCGACCCGGAGACGTTCCATCTCTCCCTGCTGCTCCGGGGCGAGGGCGCGGCCAGCTGGGGCACCCACGAGAGCACGTACGGGATGCAGGACTTCCACATCAGCTGCTCGTCGGTGGCGTTCGACGTCCGGACCGGCGCCGACCCGGTCACCATGGTCGGCGTCGAGATACCGCGCTCGCTGGTGGCGCTGCCCGCGCGCAAGGCGAACCGGGTGATCGGGAGCCGGCTGTCGGGGCGGGACGGGATCGGGGCACTGCTGGCGCAGTTCCTGACGCAGCTGGCGGCGGACACCGTCCCGTACCGGCCCTCGGACGCGGCCCGGCTGGGTACGGTCGTCACCGATCTGGTGACCGCGCTGTTCGCCCACACCGTGGAGACGGACCCCCGGCTGCCGCCGGAGACGCACGGCCGCATGCTGACGCTGACGGTGAAGTCGTTCATCCGCCGTCATCTCAGCGACCCGGACCTCACCCCCGCCACGATCGCCGCCGCCCATCACATCTCGCGCAGCTATCTGCACCGCCTCTTCCAGGCGGAGGGCCTCACGGTCGCCGCGTACGTCCGCGACCAGCGGCTGCGCAACGCCCACCGTGAGCTGACCGCGCCGGACCCGGTCCTGCGTGCCACGCCGATCCACGCGATCGCGGCGCGTTGGGGTTTCCCACGCGCCGCCGAGTTCAGCCGGGCCTTCCGCTCGGCGTACGGGGTGTCGCCGAGCGAATTGCGCCGGCGGGGGCCGCGCGTCGCGGTGGAGGTTGAGCGTGGACTCCTTGCCAAGTGACTGTGCACTGTGTGCCAACGACAGAGTGGGGATCTTTGGCGCATCCTGGTGATCGCCGCTGCGGAGGGCGGCCGTCCGGATCTACGGGATCGTGCCAGGGCACCACGGGGGAGTGCTGGGGCGCCGGTGGGAAAGGGCGGCCGCCGGGCGCCTAATAGCTCGGGGGATGCTGTTTTGGTGGCGGCCGCGGGCTGAGTTTGGCTGGTCGCGCAGTTCCCCGCGCCCCTGGACGAGGCGCTGCGCGCTCGTCCGCCCCGCCTCCGGCAGCACCCCCTCCCGACATCACGCACGACCGTCGGGCTCGCTCCCGCCAGGGGACCCGGGTTTCTCGGAGCTCGGGGGTGGGGCGTGGGTCGGCGGTTGTGGTCGTGGGGTCGGTCGCGCTCACGCGGTGACCCTCGCGGTGCGAACCGCGTGGGGACGCCGTGGTCGGCTCGGCCCCGCGATCCGGGGCGCGCCTCTACTCCTCTGCCCGGAGGCGCGCCCCCACAACTCTCTGTGCGCCCCGGAGCCACGAGCCGCGCCCCCACAACCTCCCGGCCGGGGGCTACAGGCTCCGGCCCACTGCCCGTGCCAGTGCCTGGGCCCTCGGGTCGGCCGTGACCGTCTTGCGGTAGCCGTTGGTGAGGTAGCCGAAGGCGATACCGGACTCGGGGTCGGCGAAGCCGAGGGGGCCGCCGCGGCCGGGGTGGCCGAAGGAGCCGGCGGCGAGGAGGGGCGAGGCGCTGCCGTGGAGCATGTAGCCGAGGCCGAAGCGGGTGTTGATGACGAGGGTCCGGTCGGGTCCGGAGGACTCCTCGGCGCGGGCCGCCTCCAGAGTCGTGGGCCCGAACAGCCGTAGGCCGTCGACCTCGCCGATGAGCGCCGCGTAGAAACGGGCCAGGGCCTGGGCGGTGGCGATGCCGTTGGTCGCGGGGAGGGCGGTGGCGCGGTACGCGGGGTCGTTCTGGTCCGGGAACGGGGTGATCGCGGCGAAGGCGCGGCGGGTGAGGGAGCCGGGGTCGTCGTAGGCCTCGGTGACGGCCTTCTTCGGCCGCAGCCGTAGCGCGCCCGGCGGCTCCGGCGCGGCCTCCAGCCGGCCCGCGCGCCCCACCCGGCCCTCCGCCGCGACCGCGTCCGGCAGTCCCAGCCACAGGTCAAGACCCAGCGGCCCGGCGATCTCGGAGGCGATCCACTCCCCGGTCCCCCGGCCCGTGACCCGCCGCACCACCTCGTCGAGGAGCCAGCCGTAGGTCAGCGGGTGATAGCCGTGGTCGGTGCCGGGCTCCCAGGCGGGGCGCTGCGCGACGACCGCCTCGGGTCCCCGGCGCGGGTCCAGCGCGTCGACGGGAGTGAGAGGGTGGTCGAGGACCGGCAGGCCGGCCCGGTGGTTCAGCACATGCCGCACCAGCACCCCGTCCTTGCCCTGCGCCTTGAACTCCGGCCAGTACCGCCCCACCGGCGCGTCCAGGTCCAGTTCACCGCGCTCGGCCAGCATCAGCGGTACAGCGGCGGCCACGCCCTTCGTCGCCGAGCGCATGATCTGCGCGGTACCGCGCTGCCAGGGCTCGGCACCGTCGACGTCCCGGGTCCCGGCCCACAGATCGACGACCTTGCGCCCGTGCCGGTACACGACCACGGCCGCGCCCCGCTCCCCGAGCACCTCGAAGTTCCGTACGAACGCCTCCCGGACCGGCTCGAAGCCCTCGGCCACCACGCCGTTCACGTCCACGCCCGCACTCCCTGTTCGCTCACCCGACGTCCGCTCGCTGGACGGCATCGAGTGGAACACACGCGCGGGGCGGCGGATTCCTCAGCCCAGCACGATGGTGACGTCGATGTTGTCGCGGGTGGCGTTGGAGTACGGGCAGACCTGGTGGGCGGCGTCGACGAGTTGGGCGGCTACCTCTTGGTCGATGACGGGGAGGGAGACGCTGAGGGCGACGGCGAGACCGTAACCGCGCTGCTTGTTGGGCCCGATGCCGACCTTCGCGGCGACGGTCGACCCGGTCAGGTCGTACCCCTCGCGGCGGCCGACGAGGACGAGCGCGCTGTGGAAGCAGGAGCTGTACCCGGCCGCGAACAGCTGCTCGGGGTTCGTCCCGTCACCGTCCCCGCCCAGCTGCGGAGGCATCGCGACCTTGAGATCGATCTGCCCGTCCTGACTGGTGATGTACCCGTCCCGCCCTCCGTGCGCGGTGGCCTCGGCGACATACATGATCTTCAACGGCCGAGTGTCGGACCGGTCCCCACCAGCAGCATCCTCAGTCATCGATCGCCCTCCCCCAAATCAAGCGCACACAAGTACATCGCGCACAAGATACCGACCGGTACGAAGCGGGAAGTTACCAGGGGGTAGTAACTAAAGGTAACCCAAGGTCACGCCACGCCTATTAGGCTCCCACCCGACATCACCCTCCTGTTTCGTCACGCGCCCCACTGCGGACGGAAGCCGAACGGCAGCTCCAGCCGATGCTCCCGCATCAACGCGTCGTCGGCGAGGAGTTCCCCGGTGGGACCATCGGCGGCGATGACCCCCTCGCTCAGGATCAGCGACCGCGGACACAGCTCAAGCGCGTACGGCAGATCGTGCGTGACCATGAGCACCGTCACGTCCAACGACCGCAGGATGTCGGCGAGTTCACGCCGCGACGCGGGGTCGAGATTGGACGACGGCTCGTCGAGGACGAGGATCTCCGGCTCCATGGCGAGCACGGTGGCGACGGCCACCCGCCTCCGCTGCCCGAACGACAGATGATGCGGCGGCCGTTCCTTGAACTCGGCCATGCCCACTCGATCGAGCGCCCGGTCCACCCGGGCCTCCAGCTCGGCGTCCTTGATCCCGGCCGCGGCGGGCCCGAAGGCCACGTCCTCCCTGACCGTCGGCATGAACAGCTGATCGTCCGGGTCCTGGAAGACGATCCCGACCTTCCGCCGGATCTCGGCCATGTGCCGCTTGCCGACGGGCAGCCCGGCGACGGTCACGGTCCCGGCGCCCCCGGTGAGGATGCCGTTGAGATGGAGGACGAGGGTGGTCTTGCCGGCCCCGTTCGGCCCGAGCAGCGCCACCCGCTCGCCCCGACCGATCCTGAAGTCGACGCCGAAGAGCGCCTGATGCCCGTCCGGGTAGGCGAAGGCGAGCCCGGCGACATCGAGCGACGGCGGCACGGAAGCCCCGGCCAAGTCACCGGCGGCGGAAGCACTCTCGGCGGAATCGGCGGCGGAATCACTGGCTGTGGTGGTCACAGAATCCATCCCAACAGACATACGACGAGCGCGGCGAACGGGAGGGCGAAGGCGTACGACCACTGCGCCCGGGACGCGGTCACCTCGTCGATGACGGGCATGGTGCCCGCGTACCCCCGGCTGATCATGGCCAGATGAACGCGCTCTCCCCGTTCGTACGAGCGGATGAACAGCGCCCCGGCCGACTTGGCGAGCACCCCCCAGTGCCGTACGCCGCTCGCCTCGAACCCCCGTGACTCCCGGGCGATGCGCATCCTCCGCATCTCATCGGTGATCACATCCCCGTACCGGATCATGAACGAGGCGATCTGGACGAGCAGCGGCGGGAGTTTGAGCCGTTGCAGTCCCAGCAGCAGCTCCCGCAGTTCGGTGGTGGCGGCGAGCAGGACGGAGGCGGCGACGCCCAGCGTCCCCTTGGCCAGAACGTTCCAGGCACCCCACAGCCCGTTGACGCTGAGCGACATCCCCAGCACCTCGACGCGTTCGCCCTGTGCCACGAACGGCATCAGCACGGCGAAGGCGACGAACGGGATCTCGATCAGCAGCCTTCGGAGGAGGAAGAGCGCGGGCACGCGGGCCGCGTACGCGACGCCGCCCAGCAGCACGGCGTACAGCCCGAACGCCCACATCGCCTCGCGCGGCGTCGACACCACGACGACCACGAAGGCGAAGACGGCCGCGAGTTTGGTGTGCGGTGGGAGCAAGTGGACGGGTGAGTGCGCGTGCCGGTAGAGCCGGTGGGCGTGGCCCGCTCCCATCTCAGGCGCTCTCGGCGACGGATGCGGAGGAACCCGAAGACCCCGGCGTACCCGAAGACTCCGAAGTCCCCTCGCCCGTACGGCGCTTGCGTACGGTCCAGAAGATCCCGGTCCCGGCGACGACCGTGACGCCGACGCCGATCACGCCCGCGAGACCGCCGGAGAGCCGGGCGTCGGTGAGGCCCTCGATGCCGTAGTCGGCGAGCGGCGAGTCGGCGGCGGCGTGCTCCTCGGCCTTGGCGTCGAAGCCCTTGTCGGCGGCGACCTTCTCCAGGCCGTCCGGATCGGCGGAGGCGTAGAAGCTGACGACACCGGCGAGGAGGAGGGACGTGCCGAGTCCGGCCAGCAGCAGCTTGCGGGGCGAGCGCGCGGCGACCGGCGCGGGCACGGGTGCGGGCGCGTCGACGAGTTCGCCGTTGACGCGGAGCTTGAGGGGGGCGGTCAGACCGCGGGCGCCATGGACGAGATCCGGCCGTACGGCGATGACGGCGCCGACGGTGAGGGCGGTGATCGCGGCCTCGCCGATGCCGATCAGGACGTGCACGCCGACCATGGCGGTGAGGACGGACCCGATCGGTACGTCCGTGGTGCCGCCGATCGCGTAGACGAGGGTGAACGCGGCGGCGGCGGAGGGCACGGAGAGCAGCGCGGCGACGAACGCGGAGACGGTGACGGACCGCCGTGTCTTCGGCAGGACCTTGACCAGCCCCCGGAAGACGGCGTATCCGACGATCGATGTCACCACGGCCATGATCGTGATGTTCACGCCGAGGGCGGTGAGACCGCCGTCGGCGAAGAGGATGCCCTGCATCAGGAGCACCACGGACACACACAGGACCCCTGTATAGGGGCCCACGAGTATCGCGGCGAGCGCACCGCCCAACAGGTGCCCGCTGGTTCCGGCGGCGACCGGGAAGTTCAGCATCTGCACGGCGAAGATGAACGCCGCGACGAGCCCGGCGAGCGGTGCCGTGCGCTCGTCCAGTTCGCGGCGGGCCCCGCGCAGGCTCACGGCGACGGCACCTGCGGCGACGACTCCGGCGACCGCCGAGACGGGGGCGTTGATGAATCCGTCGGGGACGTGCATACGAAGGCTCGCTCTCCGGTACGCGGGCTGGCTGGAACCTTACGATGATAGAGCCCTATTGCGAGGATGTTGCAAGAGCATCGCTACCCCAATTACGGGGGGCGCACCCACAGGCTCACAGGCCCACGGGCTTCCCAGCAGCGCCATGGCGAAAATGTGCGACATTGGAGACGGCGGACAGCAGATTCACAGCTTCCGCCCAGGTCACTCAGCGTGAGGAGCCGCCCGATGTCCGTCACCGTCGAGCAGTACGCCCGGGCCCATGTGGTCACGGACTCCCCCGAGGACCGTGACAGCGTGCCGGTCGTCCTCCGCTACGACCCCGAGGACGCCCCCACCACCATCCATGTCGACCTCTTCGGCGCCCACGAGTGGACGTTCCCCCGCGACCTCCTCGAACGAGGCCTGCGCACCCCCACCAGCGACGGCCCCATCAGCATCTGGCCCCTCGGCAGGGTCCAGGCCGTCATGGAGTTCCACTCGTCGCAGGGCGTCGAGGTGATGCAGTTCGACACCAAGGCCCTGATGCGCTTCCTGAGACGGACGTACACGGCGGCGGCCCCGGTCCCGCGCTGACGGGAACGCCGGCGGAAGTCGGCAGAAGTCGGCAGAAGGAGCATCCGGCGGCGGCACATACGACGCGCACACCATGGGAAACCTACGCCTGCGTGGCAGGAACCCCCATGGAGGTGCGAGTGTCCGACGCTCCCGGCGAGTTCGTCGCCCCCTGTTCCCTGGCCGCCGTGTGGGCGGTACGGCATGGACAGAGCACCGCGAACGCGGCGTACGAGGAGGCGGAACGGACCGGTTCGACGGAACCGCTGCCCGGCCGGGACGCCGACGTACCGCTCTCCGAACTCGGCCGGGCCCAGGCCGGCGCGTTGGGCGCATGGCTGGCGTCGGCCCGCGCGGAGAACGGAAAAGACGGCGGCGGCGATGGCGGCGGGCCGGACCTGGTGGTCTGTTCCCCCTACGCACGCGCCGTGCAGACCTGGACGTCGATGGCGGCGCACCCCGGGGTCACCCCTCTCCCTCTCCTCCTCGACGAGCGGCTGCGGGACCGGGAGATGGGGGTGTTCGAGATGCATCCGCCGAGCGCGATGCGGGCCCGGTCGCCGGAGGAGGCGGCACGGCGGGAGCGGGTCGGGGAGCGGTTCTACCGGCCGCCGGGCGGGGAGGCGTTGACCGATGTGGTGCTGCGGGTGCGGGACCTGGTGAACGAGCTGGACCGGGTCGCGTCCGGGCGCCGTGTGCTGGTGGTCGCCCATGACGCGATCGTCGTCGCCCTGCGGCTGGTGTTCGCGGGGCTCGGCACGACGTTCCCCGGCCGGCTGCCGCCCGTCCCCAACGCCTCCGTCTCACGGTGGGACGGCGACGAACGGGGACGGCTGCGGTTGGCGCGGTGGGGGGACACCGCGCACCTGGACCGCGTGGCGTGAGCCGACCGGGGATATGACACAGGCTCTTACACGGGCACCGTGAGGGTGGCGGTGTACCCCTTGTCGGTGTCGCCCTCAAGGGTGGCGAGCTGCTGGTCGTAGCCGTCGCTGAAGATGTTGTCGGTCTCCAGGGAGAGCTGGGCGAGGTTGTTGACGCTCTGGCTGTAGCCGTCCGTGGCGTACACGGTGTCGCAGATGTCCTTGGGGAAGGCGAGCTGCGAGGTGGCGACGATGTTCTGGGCGGCGGTGGCGTCGTCGAGGCTGCCGTAGACCTCGAAGTGGATGTGCGGCCAGCGGCCCGAGTAGCAGGCGGGGAAGATCGACGTGAAGGTGACCTGGCCCTTGTCGTCGGCCTCCTGGACGCCGCGCAGATAGTTCTCCTCGGTGATGCCCTCGGAGTAGAGGGAGTAGTTGCCGTCGCGGTCGCAGTGCCAGAGGTAGACGGCGGCGCCCGCCATGGGCGTGTCGCAGCCGGAGGACTGGTCGACGATGGTGAGGGTGACGGTCAGCGGGATGCCCTCGGCGACACCGCTGGCCGAGCCGAAGCTCTTGGTGATGTCCTGCCGGACGACACCGCTCTCCTTGAGGATGTTCGGGCCGTTGGAGCCGTCGCCCGGGTACGGGCCGGCGGTCTCCTGCGGGATGACCTCGCAGGACGAGTCGGAGGAGGAGGTCCCCGCGGACGAGGAGGAGGACGACGACGAGGACGTACCGGCGTCACTCGACTCGTCCGACGAACACGCCACGACCAGCGGGGCCATGCTCGCCCCGGCCAGCAGTCTCAGCATCCGACGCCGAGCGAACATGGGCAGGTCATGGGCCAGCCCTCCGTCGATCTCGCCCTCGTGGTCGTGGTGGTGGCCTTTGCCGTGATTCTGCGTCTTCTCGCTCATGGTGTGCCCGCGCGCTTTCTGAGTGTTCCCGTCATGGAATGCGCGTGATGCTATGAGGGATTCCTATGAACTCCCCAAGAGCGAACCAAGGGTTCCCCAAGCGTGACCCCAGCGGCTGCCTTCCGGCCGCTACGGCACCAGTGGCCGTACCTCCTCCGCCGCGAAGCGGATGAATCCCTCCGGGTCGGGCTCGTCGCCCGTCGGCTGGAGGATCACCCTGTCGGCGCCGGCCTCCGCCAGGCGTTCCACGGCCTTCGCCACCGCGCCGGCGTCTCCGGCGACCCCCAGGTCGGGGACGGATTCCAGGCCCTCGGCGGTCAGTTCGGCGCGCAGGCGGGGGGCGGCGTCCGGGCCGGTGGCCGTGAGGAGGTACACGACGATCTCGTGGGGGTCGGTGCGGCCCGCCGACTCCCGGCCCTCGTCGATCAGTCGGCGTGCCCGGCGGACGCCCTCGGGCGGGGTCCCGGCGGTGAGGATCGTGCCGTCGGCCGCCTCTCCCGACAGACGGAGGGTGCGTGGGCCGGTCGCTCCGGCGAGGAGTCGTACGTCCGGCTCCGGCGGCCAGTCCAGGGCGACGTCGGTCAGCCTGACGTAACGGCCGTCCGTCGTGATCCGCTCCCCTCGCAGCAGTGCCCGAGTCGCGTCCAGGTGTTCCCGGAGAAGGGTGAGAGGGGACTCGGCCCGGGCGCCCACCTGGCCCATCCAGTCCTGTACGCCATGGCCCAGGCCGACGGTCGCGCGGCCCGGGAACAGGCGGTGCAGCGTGGCCAGCTCCATCGCCGTGACGGCGACGTTCCGGAGGGGGACCGGCAGCAGGCCGACGCCCACTCGTACGCGTTCCGTCCAGGCGAGGGCCGCCGACGCCGCCGAGATACCGCCCTCACGGAAGCAGTCCTCCCAGAGCCACAGCTCCTCCAGCCCCGTCTCATCGGCCAGGCGGGCGATCTCCCGCAGTCGCTCCGGGGGCAGTTGGGGGCGGAAGACAGCACCGAGTCCAGTCATGAGTACTTCCTACTCACGCCCCGACCGTCCCGTCCACCCCCTCCCTCAAGAAGTCCGCGTGGCCGTTGTGGCGGGCGTACTCCAGCAGGACATGCGTCATCGCCATCCGCGGGGAGACCTTCTTCTCCCACGTCGGCTGACGACCCGGAGCGGCTTGGCGCAGACAGGAGCCGGTGAGGGCTCCCGTCCCCACGGGCCCTCACCGGCGGTCCTGTTCGGAGGCCGGCGCGTGGGACGCGTACCGCTCGGTTGCGTCCCGCCCGCGCCGGCTCCGGCTCATCTCACGCCCGCACCAACTCCCGGTCCTCGTCGGACCCCTTGGGCCCGCCCTTGCCGTCACCGTTGCCGGAGGCATCCGCGTCGTCCAGCGTGCGCAGGCCCTCGCCCTCGACATCGACGTTCGGCAGGACCCGGTCCAGCCACTTCGGCAGCCACCAGGCACTCTTGCCCAGCAGGGCGAGCACCGCCGGGACGATGGCCATGCGGACGACGAACGCGTCGAAGAAGACGGCGATCGCGAGGCCGAAGCCGATCATCTTGACCATCGACTCGCTGGAGGTGATGAAGCCCGCGAAGACGGCCATCATGATGATCGCCGCTGCCGTGACCACCCGGGCCCCGTGCTTGAACCCGGTCACCACGGCCTGGCTGGGCTGCTCCCCGTGGACGTATGCCTCGCGCATCCGGGTCACGAGGAAGACCTCGTAGTCCATCGCCAGACCGAAGACCACGCCGACGAGGAAGATCGGCATCATCGACATGATCGGCCCGGTCTCCTCGACGCCCAGCAGACCGGACAGCCAGCCCCACTGGAAGACCGCGACGACGGCGCCCAGCGCGGCGAGCACGCTCAGCAGGAAGCCGAGGGCCGCCTTCAGGGGGACCAGGATCGAGCGGAACACCAGGATGAGGAGGAGGAAGGCCAGGCCGACGACGAGAGCCAGGTAGGGGACGAGCGCGTCGTTCATCTTCTGTGAGAAGTCGATCTGCATGGCCGTCTGGCCGGTGACGAGGATCTCCGCGTCCGTGTCGGCCTTGATGTCCGCGCCGACGTCACGGATGGCATGGACCAGGTCCTCGGTCTGCGTCGAGGCGGGCTTGGAGTCCGGGATGACGGTGATGATGAAGGTGTCCCCGGCCTCGTTGAACTGCGCCGGGGCCACCGCCGCGACGCCCTTCAGGCCCTTGATCTTGTCGGCCGCCGTCGTGGCGGCCGCCTTCGGGTCGTCGGCGCCCTTGGCGTCGCCCACCAGCATGAGCGGGCCGTTGAAGCCGGGGCCGAAGCCCTCCGACAGGACGTCGTAGGCGCGGCGCTGCGTGGTGGAGGTCGGCTGCGTGCCGTCGTCGGGCAGACCCAGTTCCATCGAGGTGACCGGGATCGCGAGGGTGCCCAGGCCGACGACGCCGAGGACCAGGACGGCGAGGGGCCGTCGGATGACGAAGCTCGCCCAGCGGGTGCCCATGTTGGGCTTCGCCGCCGCGGCCTCCGCGGCCTCCGCGGCCTCCGCGGCCTCCGAACCCTCCGTGGCCTTCTTGCGGCGGCCGAACAGCTTGCTCTTCTCGCCCGCCGGCTGGACCTTCCCGCCCGCGTAGCCGAGCAGCGCCGGGATCATGGTCAGCGCGATCAGGACGGCGACGACGACCGTGCCCGCCGCCGCGAGGCCCATCTTGGTCAGCATCGGAACGTTGACGACCGAGAGGCCGGCCAGGGCGATCACGACCGTCAGGCCGGCGAAGACCACCGCGGAGCCCGCCGTGCCGGTGGCCCGGCCGACCGCCTCCTCGCGCTCGCGGCCCTCGGCCAGCTCGGCCCGGTAGCGGGAGACGATGAACAGCGCGTAGTCGATGCCGACCGCGAGTCCGATCATCACCGCCAGGGTGGATGTGGTCGAGTTCATCTCCAGGGTGCTGGCGAGGGCGAGGATGACGGAGACGCCGATACCCACGCCGATGATCGCGGTCAGCAGCGGCAGCCCGGCCGCGACCAGCGAGCCGAGGGTGATGAGGAGAACGACCGCGGCGATGGCGAGGCCGATGATCTCGCCCACCCCCATCTCCGAGGGCGCCTGGAGAGCGTCACCGCCGACCTCGACGGTCAGCCCGGCGTCCCGCGCGTTCTGCGCGGCCTCTTCCAGGGCGTCCCGGGTGCTGTCCTCCAGCTCGAAACCGGTGACCTTGTACGACACCGACGCGTACGCGACCGTGCCGTCCTGGCTGATGGCGTTGGCCTGGTACGGGTCGGCGACGGAGGCGACCTCGTCGGACCCGTCGGCCAGTTCCTTGACGGTCTTCTCGACGGTCGCCTTGTTGTCGGCGTCCGTCATCTTCTCCCCGCCCGGCGCCTTGAAGACGACACGCGCGGTGGCGCCGTCGGCGGTCATGCCGGGGAAGCGTTCGTCCAGCAGGTCGAAGGCCTTCTGGGCCTCGGTGCCGGGGATGGAGAAGGAGGTCGCGCCCGGGGAGGGCGCGGAGGCGGCGCCGGCGCCTGCGAGCACCAGCAGCGCGACCCAGATCAGGGCGACGAAGTGTCGTCGCCGGAAGGACAGCCGGCCCAGTCTGTAGAGGAATGTGGCCACGGGTGGTACTTCCGTTCAGGTCATGGACGTCGTGGACGTGCGGAGGACAGGACTGATCAGCCCGTGCGGGGGCATGGCGAAGCCACGTGGGTGCGGGCAGGGGAGAGCCCGTGGACGAGGCATGGGGGTGCCCGTGCGGGGACAGGGGCGGGGATGATCGGCCCGACGACGATGGGAGTCCCCCCGGCTTGAGCGAAGCCGAAAGCTGGGGGAGGGGTCGCGTCAGGAAACGGTGGAACCGGGGGCGCTAACGGAACCGGCGGGTGCCGGACGCGTCAGCGGTCAGTGGTGGGTGATGGACACACCGAGGGCAGGGAGGACCACGGCGTCGATGTACGAACGGAGGTAGTCCTTGGTCGGCGGACAGTCCTCCAGGAGTGTCCGCGTGACGAAGGCGCCCAGCATCATATGGATGACATAGCCGATCGCCGGGTTGTCCGCCTGGACCTCGCCTCGGTCGACCGCCCGCTGAACAACCCGTTTGAAGTCGTCCATCTCCGGGTCGACCAGATGCTTCCGGAACGCCGCCAGAAGGTCGGGATTCGAGTGCACCGCCATGAACAGGCCCCGCATCAGCTGGGCGTTCTGTTCGATGGTGCCGTCGTCCTCACGACTGGTGAGGGCGTGCAGATCGCCGCGGAGGGTCCCGGTGTCGACGTCCGCGATACAGCCCGGCTGACTGGCCCACATCGCCTTCGCCACCAGCTCGGCCTTGCCGCCCCACTGGCGGTAGAGGGTGGCCTTGCTCGACCGGGTGCGCGCGGCCACGGCGTCCATGGTGAGGGCGTCGTAGCCGACCTCCCGGAGGAGATCGAGCACGGCCGCGTACAGCTCGGCCTCGCGCTCGGGCGTGAGTCGACTGCGGCGCACCGTCGTGGTCCCAGTCATCCCACTCCCCTTACTCCGGTTACTCCGGCTGCACGTTCGAGACGACAAGGCTACCGGTCGCGGGCCATGCGACCCACGGACTCGATACCCACGACAGAGGCTGCCCATACCGACTCCCGAACGAAACGGTTTCGTACGCTCATGAAGATACCCTGAGAACCTGCGAAACGAAACCGTTTCGTACGTGTCCTGGGTCACGAGCGTCCCGGAACGGCGAGTCACCCCACCCTTACATCCTGAAAAGTCATAAGTTGCCGCGTCCCTCCACCCGGAAAAGCATGGGGAGGTGAGCGAGACCCACCACCGCGAGACCCACGAGGCGGCCGACGACAGGCCCACCCCCGGCTACCTCCGCTTCCCCCACCTCAGCGGCGACCGCCTCTGCTTCGTCGCCGAGGACGATCTCTGGCTGGCCCCGCTCGACGGCTCTGAGCGCGCCTGGCGGCTCACGGCCGACCGTACGAAGGTCGCGACCCCGCGTTTCTCGCCCGACGGACGCCATATCGCGTACACGAGCTGGCGCAGCATCGTGCCCGAGATCCATCTGACGCCGGTGGACGGCGGCCGTCCGGCCCGGCGGCTCACCTACTGGGGCAGCCCCGACACCGAGGTCTGCGGCTGGACCCCGCCCGACGAGCAGGGCCACTCGGACATCCTGGCCGTCGCCTCGCACGGCGAGCCCTTCTCGTACTTCACCTGGGCGTACAAGCTCCGCCCCGACGGCGACCCCGGCCGCAAACTGCCGTGGGGCCCGGTCTCCGACCTCCAGATGGCCGAGATCGACGGCGAGCGCAAGACCCTGCTGCTCACCGGCACGCCCCCGCACGAACCGGCGTCCTGGAAGCGCTACCGGGGCGGGGCCATGGGCCGCCTCTGGCTGCACGGCGAACGACTCCTCGAAGGCATCGGCGGTCACCTCCACTCCCCCCTGTTCGTCGGCGGCCGGATCGCCTTCCTCTCCGACCACGAGGGGGTCGGCAACCTCTACTCCTGCGCCTACGACGGCTCCGATCTGCGCCGGCACACCGACCACGACGCCTTCTACGCCCGGCACGCCGCCAGCGACGGCACCCGGGTGGTGTACCAGTGCGCGGGCGACCTGTGGATCGTGGACGACCTGGCCCCCGACTCCCTCCCCCGCCGCCTCGCCGTACGCCTCGCGGGCCCGCGCACCGGCCGGCGCCCGTACCAGGTCCCGGCCGCGCAGCATGTCGACGGCCTCTCGGTCGACGACACGGGCCGCGCCAGCGCGGTCGTCGTACGCGGCAGCCTGTACTGGCTCACCCATCGCGACGGCCCCGCCCGCACCATCACCGACACCCCCGGCGTACGCGTCCGGCTCCCCGAGATGCTCGGCTCGAACGGGCAGGTGGCCTATGTGACCGACGCGGAGGGCGAGGACGCGATCGAGATCGCCTCTCTCCCCCGGGCCACCGGCGACCGCGAGCCCCGCCGACTCGCTTCCGGCGATCTGGGCCGCGTCCTTGAACAGGTGTCCGACCCACGCGGCGAACGCCTCGCCATCGCCTCCAACGACGGCCGACTGCTCCTCCTGACCGTGTCCGACGGAGCGGCTACCGCCGCGGGCACCGAGGACTCGGGCGGCGAGGTCACCGAACTGATCACCTCCCTCAACGGCCCCGTCCGCGACCTCGCCTTCTCCCCGGACGGCGCCTGGCTGACCTGGTCCCACCCCGGCATCGGCCGCAGCCTCCGCCAGATCAAGATGGCCCGTATCAAGGACCGTCTGATCGTCGACGTCACCAACGGCCGCTTCGAGGACGAGAACCCGGTCTTCACCCGCGACGGCCGCTATCTGGCCTTCCTCTCCTGGCGAGGCTTCGACCCGGTGTACGACGTCCACACCGGCGATCTCTCCTTCCCACTGGGCTGCAGGCCTTACCTGGTGCCGCTGTCGTCGGCCACCCCTTCTCCCTTCGCGCTCAATCCCGACGGGCGCCCGGTGGCCGGTGGCATGGACCCGACCGCCGACGAGGACACCGACGGCACGGTGACCGTCGAGATCGAGGGCCTGGAGAACCGGGTCACCCCCTTCCCCGTCACCGCGTCCAAGTACTCGGCGCTGTGCCCGGTCGCGGGCGGCGGACTGGTCTGGCTGCGCTGGCCGATCTCCGGCGCGCTCGGCGAGACCTTCGCCAGCCCGGACGACATGACCGGCCGCCCGACCCTCGAATACTTCAACATCAGCAAGGCGAAGAGGTCCGAACTGGTCGGCCATCTGGACTGGTTCGCGATCAGCGGCGACGGCTCACGACTGGTCGTCGTCGACGAGGGCGACCTGCGCGCCGTCCCCTCCACGGAACCCGGGGACAGCGACTCCACGGTCTGGATGGACCTCCGCCGCATCCTCCACGAGGTCGACCCGGCCGCCGAGTGGCGCCAGTCGTACGAGGAGGCCGGCCGGCTGATCCGCGCGTACTTCTGGGACCCGAGGATGAGCGGCATCGACTGGGACGGCGTCCTGGACCAGTACCGCCCGCTGGTCGACCGGGTGGCCTCACCCGACGAGTTCGCGGACCTCCTGCGCGAAGTCCTCGGCGAGCTTGGCACCTCCCACGCCTATGTGTCCCCCGCCCGCCGCAACGAGGGCCCGCCCCACTACCAGCGCCGCCAGGGCCTGCTGGGCGCCAACTTCGTCCACCGGGAGGAGGGTTGGGTGGTCCGCCGCATCCTCGCCGGTGACTCGTCGGACTCCAAGGCACGCTCGCCGCTGGCCGGGACGGGCATCAGGGAGGGCGCGGTCCTGACCCACGTGGACGGCCGCCCGGTGGACCCGACCACGGGCCCGTATCCGTTGCTGGCGGGCGCGGGCGGTTCGACGGTCGAGCTGACCTTCGCCCAACCCGTCGCCCACCACCACCCTTCCGAGGAAGGCCCTTCGGGCCCCTCTGACGCGGAGGGCGAGGGCCGCGCCCGCCGGGTCGCCGTGGTCCCCCTGATCGACGAACGCCCCCTGCGCTACCAGGACTGGGTGGCCAAACGCCGCGCTGTCGTACGGGAGTTGAGCGGCGGCCACTGCGGCTATCTGCACATCCCCGACATGGGCGGCTCGGGCTGGGCCCAGTTCAACCGCGACCTGCGCATGGAGGTCTCCCGCCCCGCCCTGATCGTCGACGTACGCGGCAACGCGGGCGGCCACATCAGCGAGCTGGTCATCGAGAAGCTGACCCGCACGATCCTGGGCTGGGACCTCACCCGCAACGCCCAGCCGGTGTCGTACGCCTCGAACGCCCCGCGAGGCCCGGTCGTGGCCCTCGCCGACGAAGCGACCGCCTCCGACGGCGACATGATCACGGCGGCCTTCAAACTCCTCGGCCTGGGCCCGGTCGTGGGCCTGCGCACCTGGGGCGGCGTGGTCGGCATGACCGGCCGCCATCAGCTGGGCGACGGCACGGTCATCACGGTGCCGATGAACGCGGCCTGGTTCGACGAGTACGGCTGGTCGATCGAGAACCGCGGAGTCACCCCGGACGTGGAAGTCATCCGCACCCCCCTGGACTGGGCGGAAGGCCGCCACGCCCAACTGACAGACGCGGTCCACCTGGCCTTGGACCTGTTGCGGTCCACCCCGGCAGCCATGCCCCCGGACTACAGAGAAGCCCCGGACCGCACCCGCCCGAAACTCCCGCCACGGTAGACCGCTTGGGCACGCGGGGTTGAAAGAAGGGGCGCAGCCCCGATCTTTCAGGGGCGCGGGGCTGTGACATATGCGGCTCCGCCGCGTGGGCGCGACAAGCCCCCACCCACCCGCACCCGACAACGAACCCACAACGCAAGCAAGGACGTGGGGCGCCCTCCACAAGAAGGGCACCCCACATCCGGCCAAGCCAGCGGCAGCTACACCCGCTACATGTCGTAGTCCTGCTGGAAGCGATCCTCCGCCTCCCGCATCTCCCGCTCAGTCTCCGACTGCCGCCCCCGCTCCCGCCCTTGACGCGCCTCACGAGACTCACGCGCCTCGCGAGACTCACGCGCCTCGCGCGATTCACGAGCCTCACGCCCCTGTCGCGCCTCACGCGACGGCTGCGGCTCACGCGACGGCTGCGACTCCCGCTGCCCCCCGCGCTGCGCCCCCCGCTGCTGTTCCTGACGCCGCTTGGCCTGCTGCTCCTTGAGCTGTTCGGCCTTGTCCTGGAACTGGTCCTTGATGCCCATATGTGTTCACTCCCGTAATGGGTGAGGGGATTCGGGCACGACCAGCCAAACACGACCGAACACGCCACGCATGTCGATCAGTTACGTTCAGTCACTGCCCCGTTCAACCCCCGCCCCCGGCGCCGACGCCGCCCCTCCGCTCACGCTCATCGGCAGCCCCACCGGCCCCCACCAGCCCGGTCAAGCCCCCCAACCGCCCCTCGAACCGCCGCACATCACGCGGAGCGAACGTCCCGATGATCCCCGGCAGATACCCGCGCACCCCCTGCATCCCCCGCAGCCACCACTGCCCGTACACATGCGGCGCCCGCCGCTCGATCCCGGCGACGATCCGATCCACGGCCGGCCCCAGCGGATACGTCTTGCCCGCCGGCCACGGCAACCGCTGCCGCAACTGCCGCATGGCATCGTCCTGATCGGCCCCGCGCACCATGTCCGTGTCGGTCCACGACAGATATGCCACCCCGACCCCCACCCCCTTGTGCCCGACCTCGCCCCGCAGACAGTGCGCGTACGCCTCGACGCCCGACTTGGACGCGCAGTACGCCGTCATCATCGGCGCCGGGGTGATCGCGGCGAGGGAGGCGATCTGCAGCAGATACCCCCGGCTCTCGATCAGCGCGGGCAGGAACACCCGCCCGGTGACGGCCGATCCGATGAGATTGACCTCGACGACCCGCCGCCAGGAGTCGAGATCGGAGTCCGCGAAGGGCCCCCCGCTCGCGACCCCGGCGTTGGCGACGACGATGTCGACCCGCCCGAACCGTTCCTTGACCTCCTCGGCGACCCGGGCCATGGCCTCATGGTCGGTGACATCGGCGTGCCAATACGTGCTCTCCCCGTACAGCCGCTCCGACACCCGCTTCAACTCGTCCGCTTCGAGCCCGACCAACGCGACCTTCACCCCACGCACGGAGAGCTTCCGGGCGAGCAGCTCCCCAACACCCCGCGCGCCCCCGGTGACCACCGCGACCCGCCCCTCCAGAGCACTACCCCTGCCACCCCTGCCACCCGCGCTCATGCCCCTGCCTCCTCCAACTCGCCCATCCCGTCAAGCTCGCCCCGCTCAACCGCCTCGCCCTCCGCCCGCCCATACGCCGTCACCAGCGAGCGAATCCGCGCGGTGACCGCCTCCGGCGCCTCCACCGGCGTCATGTGCCCGACCCCGGTCAACTCGGTCACGCTCACACAGTCCGGCAGCGCGGCGGCCAGCGCCCGCGCGTGCACCGGCGGTGTCATCCGGTCCGCCGTCCCGACGACGACCGCCGTCGGCACCGTCAACTCCCGTACGGCACCGTCGAGATCGAGGGAGTCGAGGACATGCGACCAGGCGTGGCGCACCCGCGCGGGACAGGCGTGCACGATCCGCGCACACGCCTCCACCATGGCCGGCGACGAACCGGGTCCCATGGTCGCGTACTTGAGAATCCACCGGGCGACCGGTGTGACCGGCCCGAGCGGCGCCCGCGCCCCGAGGACCTTCGCCGTCAGCCAGTTCCGCGCCCGCCCGGCGGGCACCGGCACGACCAGGGACTCGGCGACCAGCCGTGAACTGCCCGTACTGCACAGCAGTACGGCCGCCGCGTGCTTCTGGACCCCGGCCCGCGCGGACGCCGCCATCAGGGTCATCCCACCCATGGAGTGCCCGACCAGCACCGCCTTCTCCCCGGGCGCGAGCGTCGCCGCGAGCACCGCCTCCAGATCGTCGGCCAGCACCTCCGTACCGTACGAGGCCGAGGGGGAGGCGGGACTGCGGCCGTGCCCGCGCTGGTCGTAGGCGATGACCCGGTGGTCGACGGCGAGTTCACGTATCTGCGCCGCCCAGAAGGCGGTCGAACAGGTCCATCCGTGCACCAGCACCACCACGGGCGCGTCCGGGTCGTCGAGCGGCCCGTGCATCTCGACATGCAGCCGCGCCCCGTCGGCGGAGACGGCCGCCAACTCCCTCGCGGCGACGGGCGGCGCGTAGGGCCCGTGCTTCACATGCATCAGTCGAGTCACGTCCCGGCCTCCACCTTCGTCGCCTTCACCACCGCCGCTGCGCGGTTGTCTCCCGTACGCTCGTGCGCTACCCGCAGGACCTCGTACTCACTCAGGTCGACCCTCCTGGTGGCCGCGCGGAACTCGGTGGTCGTGCCCGGCCAGACGGTGGTGTTCCGCCCCTCGGCGTCGAGATACCAGCTGCTGCACCCGCCGGTGTTCCACACCGTGCGCCTCATCCGTTCCTGCACCCGCCGGTTCCACGCCTCCACGGCATCGGGCCGGGCGTCGAGCGCGACCCGCCGCCCCGCGCCGTCCGAGCCGCCGCCCCCCTTGAGGTGCCCCCCGCCCAGAACGTCCAACTGCCGTATGAAGTCGGCCATGTAGTTGAGCTGGGACTCGATGATCAGGATCATGCTGGAGTTGCCGAGGCCGGTGTTGGGCCCGATGACCGTCATCCAGTTGGGGAACCCGGCGGCCGAGGCCCCGCGCAGCGACCTCATACCGGTGTCGGCCCAGGCCTCGGCGAGCGTCCGCCCGTCGACGCCCACGACCCGGTCGGCGATGGGCATGTCGGTGACATGGAACCCGGTGCCGAAGACGATCGCGTCGGCCTCGGCGGTGCTCCCGTCGGCCGCGACGAGCGTGGAACCGTCGACCTCGGCGAGCCCGGAGGCGACGACGTCGACGTTCGGCCGGGTCAGCGCCGGATAGTAGGTGTTGGACAGCAGTATCCGCTTGCAGCCGATGCGGTAGTCGGGCGTGAGCGCGGCACGCAGCGCCGGGTCCGTGACGGCCCGCCGCAGATGCCGCCCGGCCAGGGCCTCGACGACCCCGAGCTGGCCCGGATGCCTGGTGAACGCCTGGACCTGTGCCTCCCGGATGCCCCAGAGCAGCCCGCGCCGCAGCTGGGTGGTGAAGGGCACCTGCCGGTGCAGCCACCGCTCCGCACGGGTGATGTCCCGGTCGACGCGGGGCAGCACCCAGGGCGGGGTCCGCTGGAAGAGGGTCAGCCGCCCCACCTCGGGCTGGATCGCCGGCACGATCTGGATGGCCGAGGCCCCCGTACCGACCATCGCGACCCGCTTGCCGCGCAGGTCGTAGCCGTGGTCCCAGCGGGCGGAGTGAAAGACCCTGCCGGGGAACGAACCGATCCCCGGCACCTCCGCCTCCCCCGGAACCCTGGGGTCCGACAGCGGCCCGGTGGCCGACACGACGAAGTCGGCGGACCACCGCCCACCACTGGTCTCGATCTCCCACCTCAGCCGGTCCCCGTCCCACCGCATCCCCAGCACCTCGGTGCCCAGACGGATGTGCGGCCGGAGCCGGAAGACATCGGCGACATGCTCCAGATACGCCCGGATGTGCTCCTGCCCGGAGAAGGTGCGCGGCCAGTCGGGGTGGGGCGCGAAGGAGAACGAGTAGAGATGGGACGGCACATCGCAGGCGCACCCCGGATAGTCGTTGTCGCGCCAGGTACCGCCGACGGACCCGGCCCGCTCCAGCACGACGAAGTCGGTGACACCCTCGCGCCGCAACCGCACGGCGGCCCCGAGCCCCCCGAACCCGGCCCCCACGACGGCGACCCGCACATGCTCGCCCATCCGGCACCTCCACACCGTTTCCACGCCAGTAATCACTGGCGTGGTGGGAGAGTAGGGCAGGACCGTACGCGTGGGTAGGGGTCGGGGACACTGGAGTTACCGCTGGTACGACATAGGCTGCCCGGGTGACAGAAGGCGCGACGGCAGAGGGTGCGACGACCGAAGGCACGCAGGCGGAGGGCGCACGGGCGGCAAGCGCGCGGGCGGAGGGCGCGGAGGCGGAGGGCGCGCGGGCGGAAGGCACGCGGGCACCGCAGCCGCACGGCGAGCGACGCGAGTACCGCATGGAGGAGCTGGCCGGGAAGGCCGGCATCACCGTACGCACCCTGCGCTTCTACCGGGAGCGCAAACTGATCCCGCCGCCCCGCCGCGAGGGCCGTATCGCCTGGTACGACGACACCCATCTGGCCCGGCTGCGCACGATCTCGGCGCTGCTGGAGCGCGGCCACACCCTGAACGGCATCGCCGAACTGGCCGAGGCCTTCGATCACGGCCGCGACGTCGGCGAGTTGCTGGGCCTCGGCGCCCCCACCGAGGAAACCCCCGTACGCCTCACCCCCGAGGCCCTTGCCGACCACTTCGGCGACCAGGCCACCCCGGAGAACCTCTCCGCCGCCCTGGACCTCGGCTATCTCGCCACCGACGGCGGCGAGATCGTCCACATCAGCCGCCGCCTCCTGGAGGTCTCGGCGGCCCTGGTCCGCGAGGGCATCCCCCTGTCCGAAGTCCTCGCGGCGGCCCGCCGGGTACGCGACCACGCCGAAGCCCTGGCCACCCTCTTCACCACCCTCCTCCACACCCACGGCAACAACACCCCGGAGGACTTCCAACGCCTGCGCCCCCTGGCGAAGAGCGTGGTGGAGGCGGAGGTGTCGATGGCACTGGACCGGCATCTGCGGGAGACGGAACGGACAGCCGGAATCCCGGAACCGGAACCGGCACCGGAGCGGGAATCAGCACCGGCACCGGCGCGGGAGCCGAAACCGGAACCAGAACCGGAACCGGGCCCGTAAAACCCGTAACCGTCTACAGGTCGTAGACCACCGTCACCGGCGCATGATCCGACCACCGCTCCGCATGCGTGGCCGCCCGCTCCACGAACCCCTTGACCGCCCTGTCGGCGAGTCCGCGCGTGGCCACCTGGTAGTCGATGCGCCAGCCGCTGTCGTTGTCGAAGGCCCGCCCACGATAGGACCACCAGGTGTAGGGCCCCTCGACATCCGGATGCAGGGCGCGCATGACATCCACGTACGCCCCCTCCGCCTCGTCGAACACCCGCCCGAGCCACTCCCGCTCCTCGGGCAGGAACCCGGAGTTCTTGACGTTCCCGCGCCAGTTCTTGAGGTCGGCCTCGCGGTGGGCGATGTTCCAGTCGCCGCACACGACCACCTCACGCCCCTCGGCGGCGGCGCGCTCCCTCAGCCCCTTCAAGTGGGCGAGGAACTCCCCCATGAACCGGACCTTCTCGTCCTGCCGTTCGGTCCCGACCTCGCCGGAGGGCAGATAGAGGCTCGCGACGGTGACCCCGGGCAGGTCCGCCTCGACATACCGCCCACTGCCGTCGAACTCGGCCGAGCCGAACCCCACCCGCACCCGGTCGGGTTCACGACGGCTGTAGAGCGAGACCCCCGCACGCCCCTTGGCGGCGGCCGGAGCATGCACGACATGCCACCCGTCGGGCTGCCGCACCCCCTCGGGCAACTGCTCCGGCTCGGCCCGCACCTCCTGCAGACAGATCACATCCGCGGAGGTCCCGCCGAGCCACTCCACGAAGCCCTTCTTCGCGGCGGCCCGCAGCCCGTTCACATTCACAGAGGTCACAGTCAGCACCAGGGCACGATACCCGCACCTTGGACACGGTCCAGAATCGGACGAAGATCACACCACGCCCGTCCCACCGGACGCCACCGCCCACCCCCAACACACAAATGTACGATTCTCGGCATGCTCATCCGCCGCGTGCCCTTCGACCACCCCGACGCCGTGAAGCTGAACGACGAGGTGCAGGCCGAGTACGGCGTCCGCTACGGCGACGGCGGCGACGCCACCCACGTGGACCCGGCACACTTCGTCCCACCCGCCGGTCTCTACCTCATCGCGTACGACGAGCACGGCAGACCGCTCGCCACCGGCGGCTGGCGCGCCCAGGACACCAACGACGAGGGCTATCTGGACGGGGACGCCGAGATCAAGCGGATGTACGTCATCCCGGAGGCGCGCGGCCGGGGTCTGGCCCGCCGCATCCTGACCGAACTGGAGTCGGACGCGCGCCAGGCGGGCCGTACCCGGATGGTCCTGGAGACCGGCTCCAAGCAGCCCGAGGCCGTGGCGCTCTACACCTCCAGCGGCTACGAACCCTGCGCCAAGTTCGGCTACTACCGCTTCCACGAACTGAGCCTGTGCTTCGCGAAGCCGCTGTGAGCTTCGCGTAGCCGCTTCGAGCTTCGCGACCGCTCCGATCCGGGCCGGGGCCGGGGCCGGTAAAACCCCGCGCCCACATCGCCGTTGACCGCCTACGGTGTCCCGGTGACGAAGAACCACCGTCTGCGCCGCCTGGTCGTGGGCGACACCACCTGGCGCTGGACGGTCCGCCAGCGCTCCCGCGCGGCCTACTCCCACTGCCATCTGAAGCTGACCCTGTACCGCGAGGGCGACCCCGGACGCCGTCGTCTGGTCCTGCTCTTCTCCCCGGCGGAGAACCGCGTCATCTCGAACTGCTACTTCGACTCCGGCGCCCTCGTCCGCCTCCCGGACCGCACCTATCTCAACCTCCACGAGCCCGGCACGGTCCGCCGCCTCCTGGACGCGGCGGCCCCGGCCCTGGACCGGTCCCCGACCTCCCACACGGTCGAACTGGACGGCTGGCCGTACTTCGACGCGATCACGGAACCACCAACGCCGACGACCGTGACCCCGGAGTCGGCCTGAGGGCTTCGGACTCGGACAGTGCCGCAGCGCGCAAATGCTCGGCAAGCGCCTCGGTGGCCGCCGATGAGGTAGCCGTCGAAGCGGTGACCGTCGATCCGCCGTCGCCCTTGACCCCCCAAGCCAGCAGATGGCGGCGTCGAGCCCAGGGCTCCCGCAGTTCGCACACGTCGAGCGGCTGGTCGGGGTCGACGGCGCGGCGCGGTACGACGGCGAGCCCGACTCCGGCGGCGGCGAGGGCGACGAGGACGTTGAGGTTGGCGACGGTGGTGCGGTAGCGCACCACCGGAGCGTGTGGACCGAGATGCTTCTCGATCCAACGGCGCAGCGAGGAGTCGGCGTTGAGCCCGACGAGGGGGTGCTCGGCGGCCTCGCCGTAGGTCAGCGCGGTCCGCCCGGTGAGGACCCCTCCCACCTGGCCGATCACGACGAGGGAGTCATCGCCGAGGGGCTCCATGCGCAGGCCGCAGTCGCGAGCCTCGTCGTCGAGGACGACCCCCAGGTCCGCCTCGCCGTCGGCGAGCGTCCGCACCGTTCGAGGGGTACGGCTCTCGGTCACCGTGACGTCGACGTCCGGGTGCGCGCGCAGGAACGAGACCAGGGCGCGCGGCACGAGCCGATGCATCGCGGAGCCGCCACCCAGCAGCGTCAGCGGAGTGGCCGGGGACCGGGTGTAGCTCGCGACGGCGCTTTCGAGCCGCGCGGTGCGGTCGAGTACGTCGCGTGCGTGGCGAGCCAGGGTCGCCCCCGCCGGCGTGGGCCGCACACCGCGCCGACCCCGGATCAGCAGCGCCACACCGGCACTGTTCTCCAGCGAGCGCACCCTGGCGCTGGCCGACGGCAGGCTCAGATGCATCCGCTGAGCGCCCGCCGTGATCGACCCCTCCGTCACGATGTGAAGAAAGAGCCGCAGATCGTCCAGGTCGTAGCGCACCGTCTCAGCCTATGTCCCAGCCGTAGGCTGGGTACACCGATGACGCATTGTGGACCCACTGCTCCGGGGGCGATGCTCGGCGTGTGTCCGAGTTGCTGTTCGTCCTGCTGGCCGGTCTCGCCGCCGGGGTGTTGAACGCCATGGGCGGCGGGGGCACGTTCGTGGCGCTGCCCGCTCTCGTCGCGTTCGGCCTGTCACCGGTGACGGCGAACGCGGTGTCGCGCGTCGCCCTCGTCCCCGGCGCTGTGGCGAGCGCGTGGGTGTACCGACGCGAACTCGCCCCGGTCGGGCCCACGTCCACGAAGGCATTGACGGCAATCAGCGCGATCGGCGGCGGAGTCGGCGCCGTTCTGCTGCTGACGCTTCCGGCATCGTCGTTCGACGCGGCGGCACCGTGGCTGCTCGCCTTCGCCACGGCGGTCCTCGCCTTCGGACGGCGCCTGTCCCAGGCGTTGAGCAGCAAGCTGGGCCGCCCGGCCGACATGAGTTCCCGAGCCGTCCTGATCGGCCAGTTCTTCCTCGCCGTGTACGGCGGATACTTCGGCGGTGCCGTAGGCATCATGATGCTGGCCCTATGGAGCATCGGCCTGGGCCTCGACGCCGCGGTCAGCAACCCGATGCGGATCGCCCAGCTCGCGGCCATCTACCTGAGCGCGACCGCACTGTTCCTCACCGCGTCGGACGCACTGAGGAGCGCTCCCCTTCTCCTCACCGCCATGCTGGTCGGCGCGGTACTCGGCGGCTGGACAGGAGCCCACCTGGCCCGCCGCCTCCCCGCCCGACTGCTGCGCGGCATCATCCTGACCACCGCCATGATCATGACCGTCCTGTACTTCCTACGCGGCTGACCCACGGGAAGCCGCGGCGACCATCCCCCACCACCGGGAGCGGAGGCCGACTGACATGCCCCAAGGTGACACGGAAGCCACCGCACCGTACACGGACGCGGCACGAGCGAGACTGGTCATGGCCTACGAGGCATGCGAACTGTCCGACCTCGCACGTGCCGCCGTCCCGATCGGCCAACACGAACTGAACCCCGACGGCACCACCCACTCGCCGGGCACCGTACTGGCCGACGCCGCCCGAGTGCTGGCGGCCGCCCACCAACTCCTCGAAGCCGCCGCCGTCTTCGAGCGCATGGCCGGCGCCGACTGGCAACTCATAGGCGACACCCTGGACATATCCCCCCAGACCGCCCGAGCGTGCTTCGCAATACCCGAGACCACCTTCCGAGAGAACCTCCTCTCCCCCGAAACCACCGGCGAGATGCCCCACCTACGGACCCACATGGCCAGGGAACCACTGGAAACAGCCCTCGACCTCGACGACTGGCTACTACACCACAAGAACCCCGACACCACCCTCGACCCAACCCCGGTCTCCGGAGGACTGCTTCGAAGGGCCTCTCGACAACCCACCGAGCAGGAAGCCCGACGGGCCCCCGGAAACGACAAAGATCCCGACCGATCATGAAGATCGGCGGGATCTCGTCAACCACTCCTGAGCTAACCCAAGAACAGTGATGCGTGGACCTGAGGGGATTTGAACCCCTGGCCCCCTCGATGCGAACGAGGTGCGCTACCGGACTGCGCCACAGGCCCTTGCAACGAGTGAAACTCTAGCATCCCCATCGTGGTGCTTGGAAATCCGTTCCGGACGGCCTCCCGGCCCGCATCCGGGCGGCTCCTGGCTGGTCAGCCTGGTCGGCGGAGTGGAGTTCCAGGGGCCGAAGGTCGCTCGTGGGACTCGGTGCGCCCAAGGTCACTCGTTGGCCGCTCGGGGGCGGTCGCCGTCCTCGTACTGGTCGAAGAGCGGCGTACGTCCCCGCTCGCGGGAGCGGCGCGCGGAGGCGGCGCGGCGGCGGGCGTCGGAACGGCCGCCCTCGGAGGCGTCGCTGGACGCCGCTGCCTCACCACCGGCCGGAGCCGACGACCGATCGCCTTCACCCTTCGCCTCGGACGCCCCGCGCCCGCCAGCACCCGCCTCACCCGCAGACGCGCCACCCGCCGAGGACGCACCACCACCCGAAGCCTGTCCCTGCCCGCTCGGCGAGCCCTGCGGTTCGGCCGCGCTGGAGCGCGCCGAACTCCACGCGTCCGGCCCGCACAGGTCGACACCGGACGTGGCCCGGGGCGCCACCGGCGCGGTGACATACGTCGGGAGGGGGACGGGAACGGGGTCCCAGCTCTCGCCCTGACCGGGGCGCCGCTGGCGCTCACGCTGCTGATCGACCCACTCGGCGTGGTCGGTCTGCTCGACGAGGGCACGGCGGTCGGCCGCGAGCGCGGTCAGATCGGGCCTGTTCTCCTCGTTCTCTGGACCGTCCTCCGGCTCGTCGGTGTCCGCCGGGTCCGGCACCGGCCGCCGCCGAGAGGGCTGCCGCTCCCGCAACCGCTGCGCCGCGACCTCCGCCTGTCGCCGGTCCATGGTGTACGCGAACCGCTTCCGCTCCTGGCGGCGCAGATGCGCGATGTACACGCTCAACAGCACCGCCGGCACGGCGGGCGCCCACAGGAACGCCAACCCTCCGACCGCCGCCACGACCGCGCCCAGCGTGAAGGCGAGGAACAGCAGGACCGTCGTACGCCTCCGGCGCGCGAGCACCTTCGAGCGCCGGGCCCGCGCCACAGCCTCCGCCGAATTACCCCGGCGTACGCCCCTCGCCCGTCTGCCCGCGCCACCGGCGGCCGCCATCGGCTTGCCCGAGTCCCTGCCGCCCTGCTGCGGCAGCGCCTTCGCCTGCGGAGGCCCAGACACCCCGGGCATCCCAGGAGCACCGGAAGCCCCAGGAGCGATAGAAGCCCCGTGGGCTCCATGGGCTCCCGCTCCCGGTTTCACTCCGGACTGCGGCTGCTGCGCGGCCTGCGGCGATTCACCCCGCTCCACTGGCAGTTGGGCCTTCGTGTGCTCCCGGTGCGGGGGCATGGCGAAGGCCCGGACGTCCACCGAGTCGGTGGCGCCGTCCGGGTCGGCGTCGAACTCCCCCGTATCGGTGGAGCGCGCCCGCAGGTCCTTGGCGTATCGGCGCTCCATGCCCGCCCGTCCGGAAAGCAGCCGGATGGCGGTGCTGAAGCGTTCCGTCGGACGAGCCTCGTTCAGCTCGTCCTGCCTACGGAGCCACATCGGCACCAAGTAGGCGGCCCAGGCCCCGACGATGACTGCGTAGATGAGGCCGCTGCTGCTCACGCCTCACACGGTAGAGGGGTTTGCATGAGGCCATCTGCCAATTGGGCCGGTGTGTCGCACGATCTGGCTGATATTTCGAGCTTTTTTTGTGACCGATGCGATCAGCAGGCCATCGAGAGCCGGAAATTAACGCGCCAAGAACGCCGCGACTCGTTCAACTCGATCGCCGATCGAACCCCTTTTTCGAACATATATTTCATTTCTTGGGGTCGTCGTCGGCACGACCGATGCGGTTGCCGCCCAGGCCGGTCCGGGGCCGCGCGGGCGGCTTTTCGAGCCCGGATTACTGAGTCTGCCCCGGCTTGCCCGCGTCGGAACCGGCGCTCCTGGTGTCCCGTGCCTTCCGCGCGCGTTCGCGCTGCCAGCGCCCCAGCAGTCCTTCCGGCACCTCTTCGGCGGTGAGCGCGAAGACGAGATGGTCGCGCCAGGCGCCGTCAATGTGAAGATATCGTGGACGCAGGCCTTCCTCGCGGAATCCGAGTTTCTCCACGACCCGCCTGCTGGGCCGGTTCTCGGGCCGAATGCAGACCTCGATGCGGTGCAGTCCGACGGTACGGAAGCAGTGGTCGACGACGAGCGCCACGGCCGTCGGCATCACCCCGCGCCCGGCGACCGACTCGTCGACCCAGTAGCCCACATGCCCGGAGCACATCGAGCCCCAGGTGATCCCGGCGACCGTCAACTGCCCCACCAGGCGCCCCTGGTACTCGATCACGAACGGCAGCATCCGGCCCGCGTTCGCCTCCGCCCGCAGATGGCGCACCATCTGACGGTATGTCGGCCGATGCGCGATCGGCCCGCTGGGCGTGGGCGGCGGAATGGTCGCCTCCCAGGGCCGCAGCCAGTCCCGGTTGCGCCGGTTGACCTCGCGCCAGGCCCTTTGGTCGCGCATCCTTATGGGCCGGAGGAGCACCTCGCCGTCCACCAGCACCACGGGCCAGGATGGGCTGTTCAGCTCGCACCCCCACGGGATCTGGAGGGGTCCTCGTCGACCGGGGCGCTCTCGCCCCCGCCGGTCACCCTCCGGTGTCCGCCGCCCCCGGCCGGCCTCGGACGATCCTCACCGGCCGGCCTCGGGTGGTCTCCGCCCCGGAGTTGGTCCACGGCGTGGGTCAGCAGGGGTTCCAGTACGGCCAGGCCGTCCCGTACGCCTCCGGTGGAGCCCGGGAGGTTGACGATCAGAGTGCGGCTGGCGACTCCGGCGAGACCCCGGGAGAGCGCCGCCGTGGGCACCTTGTCGCGGCCGTACGCCCTGATGGCCTCGGGGATGCCGGGCACCTCGTGGTCGAGGACCGCGCGGGTGGCCTCGGGGGTGCGGTCGGTGGGCGAGACGCCCGTGCCGCCGGTGGTCACGATCACGTCGTACCCGGCGTCGACGCCCGCCCGCAGCGCGGCCTCCACCGGGTCGCCGTCCGGCACGATCTGGGGCCCCTCCACGGTGAAGCCGAACCCGGCGAGGCCCTCGGCGATCAGGGGGCCGCCCTTGTCCTCGTAGATCCCGGCGGCGGCCCGGTTGGAGGCGGTGACGACCAGGGCGCGGTACGGCGCGGCGGGGGCGCCCCCGGCCGACGCGTCGTGCGCGGCGCTCGTCATGACCGGCTCCAGTCGCCCGACTTGCCGCCCGTCTTCTCCTCCACGCGTACGTCCGTGATGACCGCCCCCTTGTCGACCGCCTTGACCATGTCGACCACGGTGAGCGCGGCGACGGAGACCGCGGTCAGGGCCTCCATCTCGACGCCCGTACGGTCCGTGGTCTTCACGGTGGCGAGGATCTCGACGGCGTCGTCCGCGACCGACAGATCAAGCTTGACACCCGCCACTGACAACGGGTGACAGAGCGGGATGAGGTCGGGGGTCCGTTTGGCGCCCATGATGCCCGCGATGCGCGCGGTGGCGAGCGCGTCGCCCTTGGGCATGCCCTCGCCACGGAGCAGTTCGACGACCTTGGGCGAGACGAGGACCCGGCCGCTGGCGCGGGCGGTGCGCGCGGTCACGTCCTTCCCCGAGACGTCGACCATGCGGGCTGCCCCCGCCTCGTCGATGTGGGTCAGTCGGTCCTGCGGCGTACTCATGGTGGTGTGGCGCTCCCGGTCGGGGCCCGTCGCGGTGCGGCGCGCGGCCTTGTCGTGCGCGACACGGTACGCCAACGCCGACGGTTCGGCCGAGCGGGGCGGCGCCCCCGCTCGCGGGCCGTCGGCGCCACGGCACCGGTGTCACCCACCGCTGGGCCCTACGGCGGCCGCCGCGCGGGCCGTGGGACACCCTCGCCGCTCAGCCCAGCAGGACCACCTGGACCTCGGTGCCGGGCTCGACCGACTCGACGTCCTCGGGGATCACGATGAGCGCGTCGGCGTGCGCCAGGGCGGCCACGAGATGCGATCCGGCGCCCCCTACGGGGGTGGCCTCGCCGTCCTTGTACGTGGCCCGCAGGAACTGGCGGCGTCCCTTGGGCGAGGTGAGCGCCTTGGGCGTCCTGAGTGTCGCTGTGGTGGTGGGGCGGTGGATGTCGTCCAGGCCCATCAGGGTGCGGATGGCGGGGCGGACGAACAGTTCGAAGGAGACGTACGACGACACCGGGTTGCCGGGGAGGGCGAGCAGCGGGGTGTGGTCGGGGCCGATGGTGCCGAAGCCCTGGGGTTTGCCGGGCTGCATGGCGAGCTTGCGGAAGTCGATGCCGGCGCCCTCCTCGTCCTCGTCTCCGACGGACTCCAGCGCCTCCTTGACGACGTCGTACGCGCCCACGCTCACGCCGCCGGTGGTGACGACGAGGTCGGCGCGGACGAGTTGGTCCTCGATGGTGGAGCGGAGGGTCTCGGCGTCGTCGGCGACGGCGCCCACGCGGTAGGCGATCGCTCCGGCGTCCCGGGCGGCGGCGGTGAGGGCGAAGCTGTTGGAGTCGTAGATCTGGCCGGTGCCCAGGGTCTCGCCGGGTGGGATCAGTTCGCTGCCGGTGGAGAGCACCACCACGCGCGGGCGCGGGCGTACGCGTACGGACGCGCGGCCGATGGCTGCGAGCAGCGCGATCTGGGGCGGGCCGAGGACGGTGCCGGCGTCGAGGGCGCGGTCGCCGGCCTTCACATCGCTGCCCTTCGCGCGTACGTGCGCGCGTGCCTCGGCGGCGCGGTGGACGGCGACCTGGCCGGTGGCGTCCTCGGGGCTCGCGCTGCGGGCCCGCATCCCGGAGACGGGGCCCTCGCCGAGGCCGCCGTCGGTCCACTCCACGGGGACGACCGTCTCGGCGCCGGGCGGGAGCGGGGCGCCGGTCATGATGCGGGCGGCCTCTCCGGGGCCCACCTGGATCTGCTCGGCCTGGCCCGCCGCCACGTCGCCGACGACCGTGAGCACCGCCGGGAACTCCTCGCTCGCGCCCGCGATGTCCGCGACCCGTACCGCGTACCCGTCCATCGAGCTGTTGTCGAACGGTGGCAGCGAGACCGGCACCGTGACGTCCTCGACCAGGACGCAGCCCTGGGCGTCGAGGAGTTGCAGCTCGATGGGTTCCAGGGGGCGGACGGTGGCGAGGATGTCCTCCAGGTGCTCGGTCACCGACCAGAAGTGGTCCCGGCCGGTGGTGCGGGTCGCGGCGGTGCTCAACGTGACTACATCTCCTCGGCTACGTATGTGCGAAGCCAGGTCCGGAAGTCCGGGCCCAGGTCTTCACGTTCGCATGCGAGTCTGACAATGGCACGCAAGTAGTCGCCGCGGTCGCCGGTGTCATAGCGGCGGCCCTTGAAGACGACGCCGTGCACGGGGCCGCCGACCTTCTCGTCCGCGGCGAGTTGCTGGAGGGCGTCGGTGAGCTGGATCTCGCCGCCGCGGCCCGGCTCGGTCTCGCGCAGCACCTCGAAGATCTGCGGGGCGAGGACGTAGCGGCCGATGATCGCGTAGTTCGACGGTGCGTCGGTCGGCTCCGGCTTCTCGACCAGGCCGGTGACCTTGACGACGTCGGCGTCCTCGGTGACCTCCACGGCGGCGCAGCCGTAGAGGTGGATCTGCTCGGGGGCGACCTCCATGAGCGCGATGACGCTGCCGCCGTTCTGTTCCTGCACCTCGACCATGCGCTTCAGAAGCGGGTCGCGCGGGTCGATCAGGTCGTCGCCGAGGAGGACGGCGAAGGGTTCGTCGCCCACGTGGGGGGCGGCGCACAGGACGGCGTGGCCGAGTCCCTTGGGGTCGCCCTGGCGTACGTAGTGGATGGTGGCGAGGTCGCTGGACTCCTGGACCTTGGCCAGCCGGCCGGCGTCGCCCTTCTTCTGCAGGGCGGATTCCAGCTCGTAGTTGCGGTCGAAGTGGTCCTCCAGGGGACGCTTGTTGCGACCGGTGATCATCAGGACGTCGTCGAGCCCCGCCGACGCGGCCTCTTCGACCACGTACTGGATCGCCGGCTTGTCCACGACCGGCAGCATCTCCTTGGGAGTCGCCTTGGTGGCCGGAAGGAACCGGGTCCCTAGACCCGCCGCGGGGATGACAGCCTTGCTGATCGTGGGGTTCGCCTGAGTCATGGGCGCAACCTTATCCGGCGCCTTTGTGGGGAATCTGTGGCTCCGGTTAATTCGCTCTCATATGAGCCGATTACGAACAGTACTGGAGCGACTGATGGGCCGGACGGGACGCGGGGCGGAGTCTGCCAAGCGATTGTTGCGACAAGAGTTCCTCCTGGTGAGGAGCGGGTTGACGGCGGATGACGTCCGGAAAGCGATGGACGGTCTTGCCGTCCGGGCCCTGGAACTGCCCGAGTTGGCGCAGGCGCGCACGGTGGCGGCGTATGTCTCCGTGGGCACCGAGCCGGGCACCCTCGCGCTTCTGGACACACTCCACGCGCGCGGTGTACGCGTCCTGCTGCCCGTCCTCCTCCCCGACAACGACCTCGACTGGGCCGTCTACGAGGGCGAGCCCTCCCTCGCGCGCGTGCAGCACGCCGGAAAGATCCCCCTGCTGGAACCGACGGGCGAGCGGTTGGGCCCGGAGGCCGTCGCGGAGGCCGACACGGTCCTCCTGCCGGGCCTGGCCGTGGACGCGCGCGGGATGCGCCTGGGCCGGGGCGGCGGCTCCTACGACCGCGTTCTGGCCCGCTTGGAGCGAGCGGGCGCCGACCCGGCGTTGGTGGTCCTGCTGTACGACACCGAGGTGGTCGACCATGTCCCGGAGGAGCCGCACGACCGTCCCGTGCACGCGGTGGTGACCCCTTCGGGAGTACGCCGGTTCCGGTGACCCGGATGCGAAAGCGGCCTCCGCGCACGCGTGGAGGCCGCTTTCCGGGTTCAGCCGGAGGTCACGGTTTCAGAAGCAGTGTGTCACTCGTACCGCTCTCGACCGCCTTCTCCGAGAACGACCAGGTCAACAGCTCGCCCTTGGCCCACTTGTCGGTCTGGTCGGTGTAGTGCGCGCTGTACGCGTGGCCGGAGGCCCCGGTGAGGTTGATCCACTTGGACTTGTCGAGGTCCCCGAGGTTCACGATCATGCGCATCGAGGGCACCCAGACCACCTCGTAGCCGCCCGCCGCGTTCCAGCCGGTGGCGTTGACCGCGGCCTCGCCGCCGTCGAGCTTCCAGGGGCCGCGGTTGAGCATGTACTTCACGAAGCCGGGGCCCTCGGTGCCGAGGGTCTGGTTCTTCAGGAACAGCCGGTGCAGCCGGCCCCAGCTCCAGGTGTCGATGTCCTTGCCGAGCTTGGCGGTCAGCTCCCAACGGGCGTCCCACATGGCGCGCTTGAACAGCTCGTCGCGGGTGTCGGCGGCCTGTCGGTAGGTGCGCGTCTTCGGGGTGGACCACCAGTCGTTGTCCTGGTCGTCGATGATCCGGCGGACCACCTCGAACCAGCGGTCGCCGCCGTCGGGCTGCGCCTGGTCGGCGTCACGCCGGCCGCACTCGCGGACGCGCTGGTCCTCGTCCGCCGGGCCGGTGCTGTCGACCGGCTCGACCGACAGGCACTGGCCCTCGACGCGCAGCTCCTTGGGCAGCTTGTTGCCGAAGGCGAGCTTGAGGATGTTGCGCCAGACCGCGTTGAAGTACGCGGCGGCGGCCGAGTCGGCGTCCTGGGTGTAGTCCCAGCCCTCCAGGAGCTTCTGCGCCTCGCGGACGTCCTTGTCGTCGACGTCGATCTTCAGCAGCAGCGGCACCAGCAGCTTGGCGATCTCGCTGCTGTTGTCCATCTGCATCTGCCGCATGTCCTCGGTGGAGATCTTGCCGCCGCCCTTGATCTTCGACTCGATGAGGCTGGTGATGCGCTGCGCGCGCGTGCCGTAGCCCCAGTCGGTGGTCAGGGTGTACGGGTAGCCGTCCGCCTCCTTGTCGACGACGGCCTGGTTGGCGGTGACGATGTAGCCGCGCTCCGGGTCGTACTCGTACGGCAGTTCGTCCTCGTCGATGTAGCCGGTCCAGCGGTACTTGGGGTCCCAGCCCGGTGCGGGCACCGATCCGTCGCCCTTGCCGCGCGTGGGGATCTTGCCGGGCAGCTGGTAGCCGATGTGGCCCTCGGTGTCGGCGTAGATCAGGTTCTGCGAGGGGACGTCGAAGAGGGCCGCGGCCTCGCGGAAGTCGTCCCAGTTCGCGGCCCGGTTCATGGCGAAGACGGCGTCCATGGTGGTGCCGGGTTCGAGGGCGGTCCAGCGCAGGGCGATGCCGTAGCCGTCGCCGCGGTCGGGGGCGTCCTGGTCGACGGTGGCCTTCTTGCCGACCTGGACGAGTTCGTCGTTGCGGTCGGAGAGCAGGGGGCCGTTGTTGGTGGAGCGGACGACGATCGTCTTGGAGTCCCCGCCGGCGACCTCGATGGTCTCCTCGCGGGTCTCGAAGGGCTTCACCTTGTCGCCGTACTCGTAGCCGTCGCCGGTGAGCTTCTCCAGGTAGAGGTCGGTGACGTCCACTCCGGAGTTGGTCATGCCCCAGGAGATGTCGGCGTTGTGACCGATTATCACGCCGGGCATGCCCGCGAAGGTGTAACCGGCCACGTCGTACTGGCACTTCTGGGAGACCGACGTGCAGTGCAGGCCCATCTGGTACCAGACCGAGGGCAGTGTGGGGCCGAGGTGCGGGTCGTTGGCGAGCAGCGGCTTGCCGGTGATGGTGTGGTCGCCGGAGACGACCCAGGAGTTGGAGCCGATGCCGTTGCCGTTCGCTCCGACGGCCTCGGGCAGGTCGTCGAGGACGTCGTAGAGGCCCGTGAGCTGGCTCTGGAGGCCCGTGGAGTCCGAGGAGGTCCCGGCAGTGCCCACGCCCGTTCCCGTACCGTCAGTGCCCTGTGTGGAGCCCTGGCCGTTCTGCGAGGACTGCGCGTCGTCGCTCCAGACCTTGTTCAGCTCGTCGTACTCGCCCTCCTGCACGATCGCCTTGTTGCGGTCGTAGGGGTAGTCCGGGTACAGGTCGGCGATCTGCTTCGGGCCGAGGCGGCTGGTCATCAGGGCGCGGTCGATCTCGTCCTGCATGTTGCCCCGCAGGTCCCAGGCCATCGCCTTCAGCCAGGCGATCGAGTCGACCGGGGTCCACTCCTCGGGCTCGTAGTCGCCCGTGAAGCCGAGGGCGGCGTACTCCAGGGAGATCTCATCGGCGTCCTTGCCCGCGAGGTAGGCGTTGACCCCCTTGGCGTAGGCGTCGAGGTACTTCTTGGTCTCCGCCGAGAGCGTCGACTTGTACTCCTCCTCGGCGATGCGGTGCCAGCCGAGGGTGCGCAGGAACTCGTCGTTGTCGATCTGGCTCTTGCCGAACATCTCCGACAGACGGCCGGCCGTCATGTGGCGGCGCACGTCCATCTCGTAGAACCGGTCCTGCGCCTGGACGTAGCCCTGCGCCATGAACAGGTCCTCGTCGGAGGAGGCGTAGATCTGCGGGATGCCATAGCCGTCGCGCTTGACGTCGACGGGTCCGGACAGTCCCTCCAGGGTTATCGAGCCCTTGGTCTGCGGGAACGAGGCGCGCACCGTGCTGACGGACCAGAACGCCCCGTAGCCGACGCCGCCGATGATGGCCAGGACCAGGACGATCAGGAGCAGCCGGGCTTTGCGCCCCTTCTTCCTGCCGGACTTGCCGGACTGCTGGCCGGAGGAGGCGGTGGTGTCGGTGGGCATCGCTGTCCTTGCTGTCCTAACACGAGCGGCAGGTCGGGCTGTGCTTTGTACTGAACGCTGGAGCAACCATAGGCGCAGGGCCCGACACCACTTGACGCGGAGTCGGGAACTGGCGCGGACGGACGTTCGATCTTGCCCTCGAAAGCGTCAAGAAATCGTCAAGAGTTAGGTAAGGTAACGAAGTACTTGCACTGACAGAAGCACGGTTTTCGTGATCGGCTTCGCATGCCCACACGCGCGTGTGCCCGCATTCGACGCCCTGCGTCCAGTGCTCCCACCCACGTGCGGTTCGGCGAGAAAGGTTCGGCCACTGACTGTCCACGACCTCAACCAGCTCCTGCTCGTCTGCTCGCTCGTCCTGCTCATCGCGGTGGCCGCGGTCCGGATCTCGTCGCGCAGCGGGCTCCCCAGCCTGCTCGTCTACCTGGGCATCGGCATCGCCATGGGCCAGGACGGCATCGGCGACATCCAGTTCGACAACGCCGAACTGACCCAGGTCATCGGCTACGCGGCCCTCGTCGTGATCCTCGCGGAGGGCGGCCTCGGCACGAAGTGGAAGGAGATCAAGCCGGCCCTGCCGGCCGCCGGCTCGCTGGCGACGGTCGGAGTCGCGGTGAGCGTCGGGGTCACGGCCGCGGGCGCGCACTATCTGATCGGGCTGGAGTGGCGTCAGTCACTCATCATCGGCGCGGTGGTGTCCTCCACGGACGCCGCGGCCGTCTTCTCCGTGCTGCGCAGAATCCCCCTCCCCGCGCGCGTGACGGGCACCTTGGAGGCCGAGTCCGGCTTCAACGACGCCCCGGTCGTCATCCTCGTCGCCTCGCTCTCCATGGCAGGGCCAGCCGAACACTGGTACGTCCTGATCGGGGAGATAGCCCTGGAGCTGGCGATAGGCGCGGCGATCGGCCTGGCCATCGGCTGGCTCGGCGCGTTCGGCCTCCGCCATGTCGCGCTCCCCGCCTCCGGCCTCTACCCGATCGCCGTCATGGCCATCGCCGTCACCGCGTACGCGGCCGGCGCGCTCGCCCACGGCAGCGGCTTCCTCGCCGTCTACCTGGCCGCCATGATCCTCGGCAACTCCCGGCTGCCGCACTGGCCCGCCACGCGAGGCTTCGCCGAGGGGGTGGGCTGGATCGCCCAGATCGGCATGTTCGTCCTGCTGGGCCTGCTCGTCACCCCGCACGAGATGGGCGACGACATCTGGCCCGCGCTCGTCATCGGCCTGGTGCTCACCATGGTGGCCCGCCCGCTCAGCGTCGTCGTCGGGCTGCTGCCCTTCCAGGTGCCCTGGCGCGAGCAGACGCTGCTGTCCTGGGCCGGACTCCGCGGCGCGGTGCCCATCATCCTGGCGACCATCCCCATGGTCGAGGGCGTCGAGGCCAGCCGCCGGATCTTCAACATCGTCTTCGTGCTGGTCGTGGTCTACACACTCGTCCAGGGGCCCACCCTGCCCTGGCTGGCCCGCAAGCTGAAGCTGGGCGAGACCGGGGAGGCCGCCGACCTCGGCATCGAATCGGCGCCCCTGGAGCGGCTGCGCGGCCATCTGCTGTCCGTCGCCATCCCGGACAAGTCCCGGATGCACGGCGTCGAGGTCAACGAGCTGCGGCTGCCCGCGGGGGCCGCCGTCACCCTCGTCGTCCGCGACGGCAAGTCCTTCGTGCCCCTGCCGACGACCGTGCTGCGCCGCGGCGACGAACTCCTGGTGGTCGCCACCGACCCGGTCCGCGACGCCGCCGAACGCCGGCTGCGCGCCGTCGGCCAGGGCGGCAAGCTGGCGGGCTGGCTGGGCACGGGCAACGGCCACGAGGGCTCCGGGCCCGGGAGGCGTTCGGGCGGTGCCGGCGGGCATTAGGGCTGCGGCCGGTCGTCAAGGGCGCGTTTCATACCGATCGCACCCTCTACAAATGAGAGGCGTGGCGCGTCATGGTGCTCATTTTCACAGGCTGATCAGATGATCACCCTGTACGATGAAGGCGCACTTGATCGGACCAACTCTGCCTGACGCAGAGCTGGCGCGACCGTATGGCGGTCGGGACGCCCCTCCCTGTGGGCGCCGGCATCTACCGCAGTAGCGCAAGAGGACAGCTCTCGGCGCCCGATCCCCCGCAGCCGGGGGGCGCGCTACCAGGTGGCGGAAAGGCACGGCCGTGGCGTCCACGGTCACCTCGGACAGCTCCACCACCTCGAAGGCGTCCCGCCCCGGCTACGGGCAGCTGCTGCGCACCCCTGGCGCCTGGACGTTCCTCCTCCCCGGCTTCGCGGCCCGCCAGCCGTTCGCGATGCTGACGATCTCCATCGTGCTGCTGGTCCAGCACACCACCGGCTCGTACGGGGCGGCGGGCGCCGTGGCCGCCGCCACCGGTGTCTCCATGGCGCTGTTCGCCCCCTACGGCGGCCGTCTCGCCGACCGGTACGGGCAGCGGGCCGTCCTGCTGCCCGGTGTCGTCCTGCACGCCCTCGGTGGCGCGTCCCTGACGGCTCTGGCGCTCGCGGACGCCCCCTTGTGGGCGCTGTTCGCCGCCGCCGTGCCGACCGGTGCCTCCGTGCCGCAGATCGGGCCCATGGTGCGCGCCCGCTGGGGCGTCACCCTCAAGGACTCACCGCTGATGACCACGGCGGCGGCCTTCGAGTCCGTCACCGACGAGCTGACCTTCGTGCTCGGCCCACTGCTGGCGACCGCCCTGTGTACCGCCGTGCACCCGGCCGCCGGGCTGCTCACCGAGGCCGCGCTCACCCTGGTCGGCGGTCTGCTGTTCGCCGCCCGGCGCGACACCCAGCCCAAGCCCGTGTCGATGCTCCACGCACGCGTGGAGCACGCCTCCGCCCTGTCCGTCCCCGGAGTGCGCGTCCTGATCGTCGTCTTCCTGGGCATCGGCTCCGTCTTCGGCGGTATGCAGGTCTCGCTGGCCGCCTTCTCCGAGGCGATCGGCGAGCCCGGTCTCAACGGCGTCCTGTACGGCGTCTTCGCCGCCGGCAACATGCTCTCCGGCGTCGTCTGCGGCGCGATCGCCTGGAAGGTGGTTCCCCGGCGCCGCCTGATCGTCGGCTACGCGTCCCTCGCGCTCGTGGCGTCCACCCTGTGGACCGCCGACTCGGTGCTCGTCCTGGCCGCGCTCGGCCTCCTGGTGGGCATGTGCGTCGCGCCCGCCCTGATCACCGGCTACACGCTCGTCGAGGGCCTGGTGCCCGCCAGCGCCCGCACCGAGGCGTTCACCTGGCTCACCGGCGCGGTCGCGCTCGGCCAGGCGGCCGCCGTGACGGCCGCCGGGCAACTGGAGGACCGGCTGTGGGACGGCGCCGGGTTCCTGGTGCCGATGGCCGGTACGGCACTGGCGTTCGCGACCCTGGTGGCCCTGCGTTCGCGTCTCGCGACCAGGCCCCGCGGCCGTACCGTCGCACGTGTCATCGGTCACCGAGTGCCGGTGACAGTGGACTGATCGCCGGGGAATGCGTCACTATGGACAGTCGTTAGCACTCATCGAGTGAGAGTGCCAGGAGGAAGACAAGTGCCGACGTACCAGTACCAGTGCACCGAATGCGGTGAGGGCCTCGAAGCGGTGCAGAAGTTCACCGACGACGCCCTGACCGAGTGCCCCAGCTGCAATGGACGCCTCAAGAAGGTGTTCTCGGCGGTCGGCATCGTCTTCAAGGGCTCCGGCTTCTACCGCAACGACAGCCGCGGCTCGTCGTCGAGCAGCAGCCCCGCGTCGAAGTCGTCCTCGTCGGACTCGAAGTCGTCTTCGTCGACGACCTCTTCGTCGACGTCGTCCTCGTCGTCGTCCGATTCGAAGTCGTCGTCCACGAGTTCTTCCTCCAGCAGCAGTTCCTCCGCCGCATAGCGCCTGCTCCGCCCGGACCCTGCCGTCGTCGCCGTACGACGGGCGGGGTCTTCGGCGTTTCCGGGTGAGGTGGCCGAGGTGGTGGGTGGCGGTCGCCCGCCCCGGCGGTGCGGGCACGCGCGCGTGGGTGCACGATCGGGCGGTCGGTAGTCGGTGGGCTAGGCGCGGGTGCGGCCGGCCGGGGGTGATCGCGGTACGGCCATCGGCTCGGCCCGAGGTGATCGAGGTGCTGCCATGGGCCCGGCCGGAGGTGATCGGCGTGCGGCTGGGGACCCCGGCCTGGGGTGATCGGCGTGCGGCTAGGGTGCGGGCATGGCGAACACGGAGCATGTGGTGAACGCGGCGGGCGCGGCGGATACGGCAGCCGAGGCGGTGGTGGCGAGTGCGGCGTCCGACATGGCGACTGCGGCAGAAGCTGCGGCGAACGGGCCGGTGGAGATCGGCGTCATCGGCGGCTCGGGGTTCTACTCCTTCCTCGACGACGTGACCGAGATACAGGTCGACACTCCCTACGGTCCGCCCAGCGACTCGCTCTTCCTCGGCGAGATCGCGGGCCGACGAGTCGCGTTCCTGCCCCGGCACGGTCGCGGTCACCATCTGCCGCCGCACCGCATCAACTACCGCGCCAACCTCTGGGCGCTGCGTTCCGTCGGGGCACGCCAGATACTCGGCCCGTGCGCGGTGGGCGGGCTGCGGCCGGAGTACGGCCCCGGCACTCTGCTGGTGCCCGACCAGCTGGTGGACCGTACGCAGTCCCGGGCCCAGACGTACTTCGACGGCATCCCCCGGCCCGATGGCACGACCCCCAACGTGGTGCATGTCTCGCTCGCCGATCCGTACTGTCCCGTCGGCCGGAAGGCCGCCCTCGAAGCGGCTCGCGGTCGGGACTGGGAACCGGTGGACGGGGGCACGCTGGTCGTGGTCGAGGGTCCCCGCTTCTCCACTCGCGCCGAATCCCTGTGGTACCGGGCGCAGGGCTGGTCCGTCGTCGGTATGACCGGGCACCCCGAGGCGATCCTCGCCCGCGAACTGGAGCTCTGCTACACCTCCCTGAACCTCGTCACCGACCTCGACGCCGGCGCCGAGACCGGCGAGGGCGTCTCCCACGAGGAGGTCCTGGAGGTCTTCGCCGCCAACATCGACCGCCTCCGAGGCGTCCTGTTCGACGCGGTCGCCGCGCTCCCTCCGAACAAGGGCCGCGACTGCCTGTGCACGAAGGCCCTGGGCGGCATGAGTCCTGGCTTCGACCTGCCGTGAGCGACTGGACCATCAACGGGGGCTGGGTCGAGCCCCAGGGGCTGACTGGGGGCTGTGTCGACGAGCGACTGGGCCATGCACGGGGGCTGTGTCGACGGCCCCGGCTCCCGACCGGGGCTGGGGCGGCAGCTGGGGAACCTGACTCGGGCCTGAGGCCTGGGCGCTGCAGCCCCCTCAAGACGGCCGGGGTCTGGACAGCCTCTCCCTCAAGACGGCCGGGGCTGGGCGAACCCCTCCCTCACCTCGGCCGGGGCTGGGCGGGCCCTCCCCCAACTCGGCCGGGGCCTGGGGGGCGGCAGCCCCGAACCGGTCCGGGTCGAAGGGGCGGCGCCCCTGGTGGAGGGGACGGGTAGGGGCGGCGGGGGCGGAATCGCTCGTTCGAGGGGCGGAGTTTTCCACAACCGGCGAGTAGTCCACCGGTCGCAGCGGGCTTCGCCACGAGGCCTCATCGTGGGACCGCAAGCCGATCTCACGACAGCAGGTGGTGACCCCATGTCCCGTTCCATGCCCCGTTCCACGCCCGGTTCCATGTCCTCCTCGCCCGTGCGCCCGCCCGCACCCCTTTCACAGCCCGCACGCACCCCCTCCTGGGCCGCAGGCCCTCCCGGTACCGATGCCCCGCCCACCTGCGAGGTCCCGCACTTCGCCCCGCTGCGGGTGCGCGGTGGGGCGGGGCGGCTGCGGCGGCTGGCCCGTTGTCGGCGGAGGGCCATGGCGGCCGGCCTCGCGGTGACCGCCGTCGCGCTGCTGGCGACAGGGGCGGCGGGCCCCGGGGAAGCCGAACGGGTCAGGGGGCACCCCGTGGCGGACCCTGTGCCCCGGCCCGGTGCGGGGGCCGACGGCGGCTCCCGGTCGGGGAAGGTGGCGGCGCCCGTCCGGATCGCCGACGGAGCGACGGTACGGCTGTTGCGGCCGGGCGACCGCGTCGATGTGATCGCCGCCGAGGAGTCCGCCGCGGCCGGCGGCACCGCGCGTGTGATCGCCCGTGGCGCCCGGGTCACCGAGGTGCCGGCCGCCGACGCCACGGAGAGCGGCGCCCTGATCGTCCTGTCGGTGCCCCGCACGACGGCGGCAAAGCTGGCCGGTGCCGGTGTCACCTCCCGACTGGCGGTGACCCTGTGGTGAGCCCGAGCCTCGGCGGAGGCACTGCGCCGAAGACCGACACCTGCCCGGCAAGTCCCCCGGCGGAGGGACCCAGTTGGACACCCGGGCCATGCCCTGACGTAAGTTGCGGAGTCGTTTGTTCCACAACAACCAGTGCAGAAGGGCCTCGTGGTGAGCGACAAGAAGGAGCCGAGCGTCTGGGAGGGCTTCAAGGCCTTCCTGATGCGGGGGAACGTCGTCGACCTGGCCGTCGCCGTGGTCATCGGCGCGGCCTTCACCAACATCGTCAACTCGGTGGTGAAGGGGGTCATCAACCCCCTGGTGGGCGCCGTCGGCACCAAGAACCTCGACAGCTACGCCTCCTGCCTGAAGGACCCCTGTGTCGTGGCCGCGGACGGCACCGTGACCAGCGGCATCCGGATCGCGTGGGGCTCGGTCCTCGGCGCGACGCTGAGCTTCGTGATCACGGCGGCCGTCGTCTATTTCCTGATGGTCCTGCCCATGGCCAAGTACCTGGCCCGTCAGGAGGCCCGCCGCAAGGCGAAGGAGGGCACCCACGAGGTCATCGAGGTGACCGAGCTGGAGGTCCTGAAGGAGATCCGCGACGCCTTGGTGGCCCAGCGGGGCTCCGACCACGACCGCGGGTAACGCCGCCCGGGGCGGCTTGGGCGGCCGGCCGGTGGTGCCGCGCCCTCATGGCTCCCGTCCGACGGGGTCAGAGGTGGTGGGGCGGCTTCTCGTTGAGGAAGCGCTTCAGGTCGGCCGCGCTGTCGCCGCCGTCGGCGGGTCGCTCGCCCCAGCCGTGGTCCGAGTCGTCGGACGACGGACGGCTGAGCGGGTCGTCGAAGATCAGCGCGGCCTTGGGGTCACGCGGTTCGGGGGCGGCGGCGGTACTCATGCCTCCAGGGTACGGCCCCGCCTACCACCGGCATCCGGCTAGCACGGGCACATGTGCCGGTGAACGTCCGCGCGAGAATTCCCCTGGGTTTTCTGGTCTGCTAGGCGCTATGACGCCCCGTTCGAGTCCATCCGGCCCTTCGGGTGCGGGCCCGGAGCCCACCCCCGCACCGGGCCGCCCCACCCCCGCTGCCGCGCCTCCGACCGGCTCACCCATAGCCTCGCCCTCGCACTCGTCCTCAACCTCGCACCCCGCCTCCGCCGCGCGTCCGGCGCTGCGCAGGCTGGTCGCCCGGGGGCGCGGGGAGGAACATCGGGTCGCGTCGCCGTTGGAGCTCTTCTTCGACCTGTGCTTCGTGGTCGCCGTCGCCCAGGCCGGTGTCCAGTTGGTGCACGCGATTGCGGAGGGCCACGCGGGCGAGGGCATCGTGAACTACGCGATGGTCTTCTTCGCGATCTGGTGGGCCTGGATGAACTTCACCTGGTTCGCCTCGGCGTACGACAACGACGACGTGCTCTACCGGCTCGTGACACTGGTCCAGATAGCGGGGGTGCTGGTGCTCGCCGCCGGGGTGACCCGGGCCTTCGAGGACCACGACTGGACGCTGGTCGTACTCGGCTACGTGATCATGCGGCTGGCGATGACCGCGCAGTGGCTGAGAGCGGCACGGTCCGCGACGAGCGGCGAGCGGACCATGGCGCTGCGGTACGCGGCCGGTGTGGTGCTGTGCCAGATCGGTTGGCTGGGGCTGCTGGCGCTGCCGGAGTCGGCCAGACCGTGGCTGTTCCTGGGGATGGCGATTGCCGAACTGAGCGTGCCGGTGTTCGCGGAGAAGAGCTTCAACACGTCCTGGCATCCGCATCACATCGCCGAGCGGTACGGCCTGTTCACCATCATCGTGCTGGGCGAGACGATCCTGGCGGCCACGGTCGCGGTGAAGTCGGCCGCCGACGAGAACGACGCGCTGGGCGAGTTGCTGCCCATCGCGGTGGGCGGGCTGCTGATCGTGTTCGCCGCGTGGTGGATCTACTTCACGGTGCCCATCCACGGCCATCTGCGCTCCAACAGGGAGAGTTTCCTGTGGGGTTACGGCCACTACCTGATCTTCGCCTCGGCCGCGGCGATCGGCGCCGGGCTGGAGGTCGCCGTGGAGGAGGCGGTGCACGAGGCGCACATCTCCACTCTGGCCGCGTCCGCGGCGGTGACGCTGCCGACGGCGCTGTATCTGATCTCGGTCTGGGCGTTGCACTCCCGCCACTACAAGGTGGGGATGGCGCAGCAGGCGGTCCTGCCAGTGGCCGCGCTGGCGACGGTCCTGTGCACGTTCCTGGGCCATTGGGCGGTCCTGGCGGCGGGTGTCGTTGCGGCGACGACGGTGGCGGTCGGCGTGATACTCACCGCCCGCCGGAGCGGAAAGGAGCAGACGGCGGCAGAGAAGGCGACCTCCTGACGGCCCCGGGGCTCTCTGACATCGCTCCCGGCTCACCGGCGGCTCTCCAGAGCCCCACGCACACCCCTGGTCGACGACACGAACGAGACTGGTGGCCATGACAGTTGACGCTTTGACGGATGTGGCGGGTCTGCGGGTCGGTCACGCCACCCGGAACGACGGCGGCTGGCTCACCGGCACCACGGTCGTGCTGGCACCGGAGGGCGGCGCGATCGCGGCCGTCGATGTGCGCGGCGGCGGCCCCGGCACCAAGGAGACGGACGCGCTCGACCCCAGGAACCTGGTGCAGAAGGTCGAGGCGCTGGTGCTGACCGGCGGCAGCGCGTACGGGTTGGACTCCGCGTCGGGGGTGATGGCCTGGCTGGAGGAGCGGGGGCGTGGTGTCCGGGTCGGGCCCGACCACGGGCATGTGGTGCCGGTGGTGCCCGCCGCCTGTGTCTTCGATCTGGGCCGGGGTGGCGACTTCCGGGCCAGACCGGATGCGGCCATGGGCCGGGCGGCGGTGGAGGCGGCCGCCGCGAGCGGGCCGGGTGCGCCGGTGGAGCAGGGGTGTGTGGGCGCCGGGACGGGGGCCACGGTCGGGCAGTTCAAGGGCGGGGTCGGCACGGCGAGCACCGTGCTCGGCTCGGGGATCACGGTGGCCGCGCTGGTGGTGGCCAACGCGGCGGGATCAGTGGTGAATCCGGAGACGGGGGTGCTGTACGGGGAATTGTTCCAGGGGCGTACGACGTGTCCGGAGCCCGGAGTTCATGAGGCGGCACGGCTGAGGCTCGCGGAGATCGCGGCGAAGAACTCGGCGCCGACGCTCAACACCACGCTCGCCGTGGTCGCCACCGACGCCGAGCTGACCCGCGCCCAGGCCCACAAGTTGGCCGGCACCGCGCATGACGGCATCGCCCGTGCCGTGCGCCCGGTCCATCTGCTCAACGACGGCGACACGGTCTTCACCCTGGCGACGGGCGCCCGTCCGCTGCCGCCCGAGGCCGGCCCTCTCGCCCTGAACGAACTCCTGGCGGTGGGCGCCGACTTGGTGACGCGGGCGATCGTGAGGGCGGTGCGGGCGGCGGAGTCGGTGGACGGGCCGGGCGGAGTGTGGCCGTCGTACGGGGAGTTGTACGGCAGAGGCGACGGGGCTCGGTAGGGGCGCCGGAACCCCACCGCCCGGCTCCTCATCCATCCCGTCGGGGGCTTCGGCCACAGCGGTGGCTCCCGGCACCGGAGTTGGCGATTGTCCCGGTTCTGTCACGTGACCGGGTCGGGGGAACCCGTTGAAGCGACAAGCACTCTTTCTCCACGTACTGGAGCGGATCACATAGATCACGCAGATCTCGCGGATCGCATGGATGGTGCGGATCACGCGGACGCGGAGAAGGTGGAGCAGATCGTGACGAGGCCGAAGAGTGCTGTGCGGCGTGCGACGGTGGCCTGTGCCGTGCTGGTGGTCGGGGCGTTGACGCTCACCGGATGCGGTGGGGACGCCAAGGCCGACAACGGCAGCGGCGGCGAGAAGACGTCGGCGAAGGACTCGGCGGCGCGGATCACGATCTCGGCGAAGGACGGTTCAACGGGAGCGTCGATCAACGCGACCGGGGTGAAGGTCAGCGGCGGCAAGCTGACCGAGGTGACGATGAAGGTGACGGAGAGCGGGACGGAGGTACCGGGTGAGATAGCCGCGGACGGGCGGTCCTGGCAGCCGAAGGAGCAGTTGGAGCGGGGCACCAAGTACCAGATCTCGGCGACGGCGAAGAACACCGAGGGGAAGACGTCGGCGGCCAACTCCATCTTCACGACGGTCTCTTCGGCCAACAGCTTCATCGGGACGTACACGCCGGACAACGGCACCACGGTCGGGGTGGGGATGCCGGTGTCGTTCACGTTCGACAAGGCAATCACGGACAAGAAGGCCGTGCAGTCGCACATCACGGTGTCGTCGAGCAGTGGGCAGGAGGTGGTCGGGCACTGGTTCGGGGAGCAGCGGCTGGACTTCCGGCCCGAGGAGTACTGGAAGGCCGGGTCCAAGGTCACGATGAAGATCGACCTGGACGGCGTCGAGGGCGCGAACGGGCTGTACGGGGTGCAGGACAAGACGGTCACCTTCACCGTCGGGCGTTCGCAGGTGTCCACGGTGGACGTCAACACACAGACGATGACGGTCGTTCGGGACGGTCAGACACTCAAGACGGTGCCGATCTCGGCCGGTAGCGCGCAGAACCCCACGTACAACGGTCAGATGGTGATCTCGGAGAAGTTCACGCAGACGCGGATGAACGGCTCGACGGTCGGGTTCGGCGGGGAGTACGACATCCCGGACGTGCCGCACGCGATGCGGCTGACGACGTCCGGCACCTTCGTCCACGGCAACTACTGGTACAGCAGGTCCAACCCGCCCTTCGGCAGTCAGGGCACCAGCCACGGCTGTGTCGGTCTGGCGGACGCGCAGGGGGCGCAGGGGGACACGGAGGGCAAGTGGTTCTTCGACAACTCGCTGATCGGTGACGTCGTGATCGTCAAGAACTCCCCCGACGACACGGTCGCGCCGGACAACGGCCTGAACGGCTGGAACATGTCGTGGAGCGCGTGGACCGCGGGCAGCGCGGTCTGAGGGGCGGGAGCGGAGAGTTCCAGGTGAGCGGTGCGCCGCATACCGCCCGAATGACGACCAAGTGATCCACCCGGTGAACTCCCCCTGGCCGAGGGTTGGCCGGAGTTCGTACGGCCGCGCGGGAACCGCCCGCGCGGCCACGTCGTTTTATGGACGTACGTTTCTCGGTTCGGGGACATGATGTCCGACCGAGGGGCTACGGTATGCACCCACAAGGTGACATGCAGCAACGCCGGGAGAAACCTTGAGCGTTCCGTACGAGACGGCAGCGTACGAACCACCCGAGTCGCCCGAGTCTCCGGAGGAGCACCTCGCGCGACTCCTCGGTCGCGCCCTGAACTCCTTCGAACTGCCCGACGAGACCATACGGCAGCTCGACTGCGCCCTCGCGCACGACAGCTCGCTGCACTCCGCGCACTACAGTTCGGGGCTGCACCGGGCGACGTACCGGCACACCTGGCTGCTCGCCGACGGCTCCGCGGTCACGTTGTGGGAGCTCGCGCACAACACGACGCCGGGCAGCGACACCCAGCACGAGGTGTACACCGAGGAGGAGGAGTTGCGGGCCGCCACCGCGCGGCTGCCGTTGCCCCCGGACTCCCCGGAGGACTTCGAGCTGCCCGACATGGTGGAGTTGACGCCGTTCCCGGAGCCGCGTCACGAGTATCTTCTCGACGACTCGGCGGACCATGCCCGGCGACTGCTGCGGCGCGCGGAGAACCCGGACCCTCCCGGTGGGGAGCTGGCCACACTGCTGCTGCGGACAGCGTTCGCACACGAGATCACCCAGGCTTTCGGCCGCCCCAGCAGGCGCGCTCGGCGCGGTCGGCCGGGGGCCAACTTCTCGCTCTACGAACACGCGTTCCTACTCACCGACGGCCAGGAGATCTCCCTGTGGGAGGTCGAGCACACCTGCACTCCGGACGGACGCCATATGTGCGAGGTGTACACCACGGAGGACGCGGCGCGGGACGCGATGGAACGCCGGGCCGGGTGAACGACGTACAGGCGCGCATAGGCGCGCACGACGTAGAGGTGTGGGTCAGGTGCGGCCGTCGTCGCTGAAGCGGCGGGCCAGGAAGGCGAAGGCGTCCTGTTCCGCCGGGGTCAGTTCCACATGCTCGACATGGGGGCCTCTGCGGCGCTGATGCGGCAGGGCCCGCAGGCGTTCACCGCGGCGGCGGGCCAGTTCGGCGAAGCGGATGCGGTGGACCTCGCGGTCCCGGCGCAGTACGCGGACCAGCACGGCGACCCAGATGACCGCCGCGAGGGCGAGGGCGGCCACGCCCACCAACTGGAGGATCGACACGTGCTCAGGCATGCCCACCAGTAGACACCAACGGATGGGACTTTGTGCCCGGACCGTGACGTATCTCGCAGGTACGGCGTACAAGTCACACGGGTTGTAAAGGCGCCCAAAGGGGCGCGCGGGACATGGCCCCCGCGCGCGAACGCGCGCGGTCGCAGCCCTCTGCACGAGAGCTGCGGCCGATGTACGACGTGCCCGTGGTGGTCACCACGTGGTGGTCACCGGAGTGGTGGTGGCCGGGGTGGTGCTCAGGCGGCGACCGGCTGCTTGGCCTCCGTGCCGGCGGGAGCGGAGGCGGAGCCGGCGGCCGTACCCGGCTGGGTCTTGCGCATGCCCTTCAAGGCGATGACCAGGCCGGCCGTGACCGCCGTACCGGCCGCGATGGCCAGCAGATAGAGGACGGGCTTGCCGATCAGGAAGGTGACCCAGATGCCGCCGTGCGGGGCGCGCAGGGTCGAGCCGAACGCCATGGTCAGCGCGCCGGTGACCGCGCCGCCCGCCATGGAGGCCGGGATCACCCGCAGCGGGTCGGCCGCCGCGAACGGGATCGCGCCCTCGGAGATGAAGGAGGCACCGAGCACCCAGGCCGCCTTGCCGTTCTCGCGCTCGGCGGTGGTGAACAGCTTCTTGCGGATGGTGGTGGCGAGGGCCATGCCCAGCGGCGGGACCATTCCGGCGGCCATGACGGCGGCCATCACCTTCATCGCCGAGTCGCTCGGGTCCTGCACGGCGATTCCGGCGGTGGCGAAGGCGTACGCGACCTTGTTGACCGGGCCGCCGAGGTCGAAGCACATCATGAGGCCGAGGAGGATGCCGAGCAGAACGGCGTTGGAACCGGAGAGGCCGTCCAGCCAGTCCGTCATGCCCTCCTGCGCCTCGGCGATGGGCTTGCCGATCACCACCAGCATCAGGAAGCCGACGATCATCGACGAGACCAGCGGGATCACGACCACCGGCATGATGCCGCGCAGCACCGGCGGGATCTTGATCCGCTGGATGCCCATGACGACCGCACCGGCGATCAGACCGGCGGCCAGACCACCGAGGAAGCCGGCGTTGATGTTGGACGCGATCATGCCGCCGACGAAGCCGGGGACGAGACCGGGCCGGTCCGCCATGCCGTACGCGATGTAACCGGCGAGGACGGGGATCAGGAAGCCGAAGGCGACGCCGCCGATCTGGAACAGCAGTGCGGCCCAGCTGTCGACCTGGAGCCAGTCGAAGTGCTCGGTGACCGGCTTGGCCGAGTTGATCTCCCAGCCGCCGATCGCGAAGCCGAGGGCGATGAGGAGGCCGCCCGCCGCGACGAACGGGACCATGTAACTCACGCCGGACATCAGCCACTTGCGCAGCTTGGTGCCGTAGCCCTCGCCGGGTTCGCCCGCGCGTTCGACGGGGGTGGAGCCGCCGGGTCGTGCGGCCGCGGTGACCTCGCCGCGCGCGGCCTTCTCCCGTACCTCGGCGATCAGTTCGGCGGGACGGTTGATGCCCGCCTTCACACCGACGTCGACCGTGGGCTTTCCGGCGAACCGGTCCTTCTCCCGTACGGGCACGTCGTGGGCGAAGATCACACCGTCGGCGGCGGCGATCACCGCCGGGTCGAGGCGGGTGAAGCCGGCCGAGCCCTGCGGCTCGACGACGACCTCGACGCCCTCGGTGTCCCGTCCCGCGTTCTCTAGCGACTCGGCGGCCATATAGGTGTGCGCGATGCCGGTGGGGCAGGAGGTGACGGCGACGATACGGAACGGGCGGGCGGCCGGGGCGGGTTCGGCGGCCGGGGGGTCGTCCGTGGTGGCCGAGGGCCCATCCGTGGTGGGCGGGGTGGAGGGCGTGTCCGGGGTGGTGCTGACCGCGGCGGCGTCGGGGGAGGCCGTTCCGCCCGACGCCGCCGCGGAGTCTTCGGTGCCCGAGGTGCCGTCGGCGCCGCCGGTGACCTCGGCGACCTCGGTGGGCCGCGCGTCCGCGTCGCCCCGGATGAGGGCGGCGGCGCGGGCCGCGTCGTCCACGGCGCGCAGCGCGTCCGTGAACTCGGTGTTCATCAGCTGGCGCGCGAGGGAGGACAGGATCGTGAGGTGGGCGTCGTCGGCGCCGGCCGGGGCGGCGATCAGGAAGATCAGGTCGGCGGGACCGTCGGCAGCGCCGAAGTCGACACCGGCGGCGCTGCGGCCGAAGGCGAGGGTCGGCTCGGTGACGTGTTCGCTACGGCAGTGGGGGATGCCGATACCGCCGTCGAGGCCGGTGGGCATCTGGGCCTCACGCGCGGCGACATCGGCGAGGAAGCCGTCCAGGTCGGTGACCCGGCCCTTCGCCACCATGCGCTCGGCGAGGGCACGCGCCGCCGCTTCCTTCGTCTCGGCGGACAGGTCGAGGTCGACCAGGTCCGCGGTGATCATCTCGCTCATCGCGGGCTCCTTCGCACGCGTATCGCCCGGGGAGTGTGGTGGGCGGGGGTGGGGACGGGGGTGACGGGAGTGTGGGGGGTAGGGGGCGTTGGGGTGAGGTGGGGTAACGCAAAACGAAGGTTCGTTCGCGGAGCTGGGGCTACGTCGGAGTCGGGGGCGGGCGCCGCAAAACGAACGTTCGCTCGCGGAGCCCCCACAGCATCAACACCCCCGCGGCCCGAAACAAAACGAACGTTCATTCCGGCCATACCCCCACCCCCGCTCACGACACCCCCTCCCTCAGCCCCCGGTCCACCGGCACCTCCGCCGTGACCGTCACCGCGCCCAGATCCAGGTCCCCCGGGGCGGGCATCACGCTCCCCGGCAGTTGCACCGCGGCAGCTCCGTGCGCCACGGCGGAGGCAAGGGCTTCCGGCCCTCGGCCGCCGGCGATCAGGAAGCCGGCCAGGGAGGAGTCGCCGGCGCCCACGTTGCTGCGGACGACGTCCACGTGGGCGCTGCCGTACCAGGCTCCCGAGGCGTCGACCAGGAGTTGGCCGTCGGCGCCGAGGCTGGCGAGTACGGCGGTGGCACCCATCTCGCGGAGTTCCTCGGCGGCCTTGACGGCGTCGCCGATGGTGGCGAGGGGGCGGCCCACGGCTTCGGAGAGTTCCTCGGCGTTGGGCTTGACGACGTCGGGGCGTTCGCGGAGGGCGGCGATGAGGGCGGGGCCGGAGGTGTCCAGGGCGATACGGGCGCCCGCCGCATGCGCGCGGGCGACGACCTCGGCGTACCAGGACGGGGCGAGCCCGCGCGGGAGGCTGCCGCAGCAGGCGATCCAGGAGGCGTCGACGGACTGGGCGCGGACGGTCTCCAGGAGGAGTTCCTGTTCGGCGGGGGAGAGTTCGGGGCCGGGTGCGTTGACCTTCGTCAGGACGCCGTCGGCCTCGGCGAGGGCGATGTTGGAGCGGGTCGCCCCGGCGACCGGGACGCGGGCCACCTCGATCCCCTGGGCGTCGAGCAGGTCCGCGACCAGTGCGCCCGGCGCACCACCGAGGGGGAGTACGGCCACGGTGCGCTGTCCGGCGGCGGCGACCGCGCGGGAGACGTTGACGCCTTTGCCGCCCGGGTCCATGCGTTCGCCGGTGGCCCGGATGACCTCGCCGCGGTCGAGGGAGGGGACCTCGTAGGTGCGGTCGAGGGAGGGGTTCGGGGTGACGGTGAGGATCATGCGCACTCGTTTCTCGACAGACAGGACTTCTGCCAGGCCTTCTGCCATGCCTTCTGCCAGGCCTTCTGCGCGGCTCCGATCTGCCGCTTCGCCCGGAGGCTTTTCAGCTCCCGGCCTCCGCGGCCCTAGACACGCAGTACTTCCGTGCCGCCGCGCTCGATGGCCGCTGTGTCCTCGGGACTGAGGCCGCTGTCGGTGATGAGCAGGTCCACGTCGCCGAGGTGGGCGAAGCGGGCGAAGTGTTCCTGGCCGTGCTTGGTGGAGTCGGCGAGCAGTACGACCCGGCGGGCGGCGGCCACCGCCGCCCGCTTGACGGCGGCCTCGGCGAGGTCGGGGGTGGTCAGGCCGTACTCGGTGGAGAAACCGTTGGCGGCGACGAAGAGGACGTCGGCGCGGATCTCGCCGTAGGCCCGCAGGGCCCAGGCGTCGACGGCGGCGCGCGTACGGTGGCGGACCCGGCCGCCGACGAGGTGGAGCTGGATGCCGGGGTGGTCGGCGAGGCGTGCGGCGATCGGGAGGCTGTGGGTGACGGCGGTGAGCGTCGCCTCCAGCGGGATCGCGGCGGCGAGGCGGGCGATGGTCGTACCGGCGTCGAGGACGACCGTGCCGTCGCTCGGCAGTTCGGCGAGGGCGGCCTGGGCGATACGGTCCTTCTGGTCGGCCGCGGTGCCCTCGCGCTCGGCGAGGTCGGGCTCGAAGTCCAGCCGGCCGGCCGGGATGGCGCCGCCGTGCACGCGCTGGACGAGACCGGCGCGGTCGAGGGCCTTCAGATCGCGGCGGATGGTCTCCGCCGTGACCTGGAACTCCTCGGCCAGCGACACCACGTCCACCCGGCCGCCGTCACGGGCGAGCCGGAGGATCTCCTGCTGCCGCTCCGGTGCGTACATGTCCGTTCGCCTCCGCCTGATGCCCGAGTCTGTGGTTTCGCTCGGAGGCTACGCCCGGATTTCCGAAAAGTAAACAGGTTCGGACGTTGATCAGAAACAAGTGGGCATCTGTGGGTGTGGGTAGCCGGGGTGGCGCGACGTGGACCGGCGGCTCGCTCGTCGGGGAATGCCGTCCGGTTGGGTCAGTTCCTGTCCCACTCGTGCGGGATTCTTGGGGCCATGAGGACGACACACAGGATGACCGGCACATCCCGTACCTCCGCCATCTCCTGCGCGGGAAGGGCCGCGTCGTGACGACCAACACCCCGGCCCGCCTGCTGCAGTTGCTCTCGCTTCTCCAGACGCCTCGGGAGTGGCCCGGTGGGGAGTTGGCCGAGCGGCTCGGGGTGTCGCGGCGGACGGTGCGGCGGGACGTCGATCGGTTGCGGGAGCTGGGGTATCCGGTGGAGGCGTCCCGGGGCGCGGACGGCGGGTACCGGCTGGTCGCGGGGAAGGCCATGCCGCCGCTCGTGCTGGACGACGAGGAGGCCGTGGCCATCGCGGTGGGGCTGCGGGCCGGGGCCGGGCACGCCGTCGAGGGCGTGGACGAGGCCTCCGTACGGGCCCTCGCCAAGCTCGAACAGGTGCTCCCCTCCCGACTACGGCACCGCGTCTCCACGCTCCAGGCCGCGACCAGCCCTCTGACCAGCGGCGACGGTGCGACGGTGGCTCCCGAGACCTTGACCGTCATGGCCTCGGCGGTGGCCGGCCATGAATGCCTCCGCTTCGCCTATCGCTCCGGCCAGGGAGCCGAATCCCGGCGCCACTGCGAGCCGTACCGGCTCGTCTCGACCGGCCGCCGCTGGTATCTCGTCGCCTACGATCTCGAACGCGCCGACTGGCGCACCTTCCGCGTCGACCGTGTCGCGGACCCCTTCGCCACGGGCGCCCGTTTCGCGCCGCGCGAGCTGCCGGCGGGGAGTGCGGAGGAGTTCGTCCAGCAGTCGATGTACGGCCGGCAGGGTTCGTACGACGTCGATGTCACCTTCGCCGCCCCCGCCGAGTCCCTCCCGCCCGGCCTGGCCCACTGGCTCGGCACCCCCGAACCCGTCGACGCCCACAGCTGCCGTCTCCGCACCACCACCGGCGACGCCCTGGAGTGGGTGGCGGTCCGCCTCGCCCTCCTCGACTGCGACTTCACGGTGCGCGAACCGCCGGAACTGGTCGAGTGCGTACGGCAGTTGGGCGCCCGCCTCAGTCGGGCGGCGACGGCGACGACAGCTGAAGCGGCGGAGGGGTGAGGGGGCTGGACAGGGGGAGGGCGGAAGCGGGGCAGGTTCGGTGGCGGGCGCCGGGGAGGCGAGAGCGGGAGCGAGGGGGCGGGAGCCGGAGGGCGGCGAGTGGGTCGTCGGACGGCGTAGAGGACCGGCGGAGAACGGCGGCACAGCGGGAAGGCGGGGAAATGGAGCCGGGCTCCGGCGCCGAGGGGAGGCGCCGAAGCCCGGCTCTGGGAGAGTCCCGGCGCTGGGGGGAGAGCGTCGGGACTTGGCTTCGGTGGGGCGGCGGTTCGGTGGTCCACGGTTCGGCGGTCGGTGGTCGGTGGGTCGACGTCGACCTGTCTTCGGTCGGCCGTCGCCCTGCGCCGCCTACGCCGGGGCTCTCGGTCGTTCGGCGTTCGTCTCGGGTGGGCCGATGGGTCGCATTGGGTCGAAGCGCGGGCCAGGTGCACCGGACTCGGCGGCTCGGTTCACTCGGCTCGGTCGGACTCAGGTGCGGCCACCTGGGCTGGGTGCACCAGGCTCACCGGCTGGATTCACTTGCTCGTTCGGGCTGAGGTGCGGCCACGTGGCGCGATCGGCTCGGTTCGGCTCGGTTCGTTCAAGGGGCTTGGTCGCGGCGCCCTCGGCTTCCCCGGACTCCTCTCGGGACGGACGTTCTCGGACCACGGGTCCCGGGCCGCGAGGCTCCGGGCCCGGTGAATTCGGTGGGCCCGCCAGTCTTGTGCCCCGGGAACGGGGGATTGAAGCGACGTAGTACAGCCATTACGGCCGAGCCATGGCCGACGCACGGCGGTACGGTACGCCGCCGCCCAGCCGACCGACCGGCTGCCCGGCGCCCGGTACCGCCACAGCGCAATCGCGGCAGCCACAGCCGACCCACGCCTCACCACGCGGACCCGACCGGTCGGCCCACACCGGACCGACCGAATCACATCCACCCCTCGACCACGTCGTCCTACAACGGCGACCCCGCCCAGCACCCCACTCCCCCGCGGCCGAAGGAGCGAACCGTCGGCGGCCGCCCCGCAGCGGCGCAAGGGGGCGCGGCCCGGGGGCGGCTTACGCCGCCGCGTCGAACCCGGTGTCGCGAGCCAGCTTCTTCAGTTCCAGCAGCGCGTGCTTCTCGATCTGGCGAATCCGCTCGCGGGTGAGCCCGTGCTCCTTGCCGACCTCGGTGAGGGTGCGCTCGCGGCCGTCCTCGATGCCGTACCGCATCTTGATGATGGAGGCGGTGCGCTGGTCGAGGCGCCCGATGAGGCTGTCCAGTTCCTCGCTGCGCAGCAGCGTCAGCACGGACTGCTCCGGTGAGACCGCGGAGGTGTCCTCCAGCAGGTCGCCGAACTGGGTCTCGCCCTCGTCGTCCACCGACATGTTCAGCGAGACGGGGTCGCGGGCCCAGTCGAGGACGTCACCGACGCGCTCCGGGGTGGAGCCCAGCTCGGCGGCGATCTCGTGGGGCTCGGGGTCGCGCCCGTGCTCGCGGTTGAACTCGCGCTGCACCCGGCGGATGCGGCCCAGTTCCTCGACGAGGTGGACGGGCAGCCGGATCGTGCGCGACTGGTCGGCTATGGAACGGGTGATGGCCTGACGAATCCACCAGGTGGCGTACGTCGAGAACTTGAAGCCCTTGCGGTAGTCGAACTTCTCCACCGCGCGGACCAGGCCGGCGTTGCCCTCCTGGATGAGGTCGAGCAGGGGCAGGCCGCTGCGCGGATAGCGGCGGGCGACGGCCACGACAAGGCGGAGGTTGGACCGTATGAAGATGTCCTTGGCCCGGTCGCTGTCGGCGACGAGGGCCTGGAGCTCCTCGCGTGTGGCGTCCGCCCTGGGCTCCTCCTCGCCGTCGAGGATCTGCTGTGCGAACACACCCGCCTCGATGATCTGGGACAACTCGACTTCCTTGGCGGCGTCGAGCAGCGGTGTACGTGCGATCTCGTCGAGGTACATGCCGACCAGGTCGCGGTCGGCGATCTCGCCGCCAGAGGCGCGAACGCTGCTTGCCGCGTCGCTCCCGCCGGTGGCGGACGAACGACGAGCGGCGACGGCACGGGTTGCCATGCGTGCTCCCTTGCGATGGTGGGCTGGCAGGGTCGTGTCTGGGTCCTACGTGGTCCGGTGGCCGCACGGGCGCTGCCGCTGAGCTGCGAGGCGGTCACTAGTCACTGACTGCACTAGCCACTGCCTCTCACTCTGCCGCGAGTGCCCGGCTTCCGAAGGAAACAACGACTGGAATCAGGACAGAATTCCCAACCTGTCCCACTATTTTTCTGATCTTGCAGTACCCTGTGCGGCCACAGGAGGGGGCGTGATGTCGAACGAGCCCGAAGAGGTGCAGGTCAGGCCGGGAGTCGAGGCGGACCTCGATGCCCTCACCGACATCTACAACCACCACGTCCATGAGACGCCGATCACATTCGATACCACTGTCTTCACTCCGGAAGAGCGCCGTCCTTGGCTGCTCTCCCACCTTGAAGACGGACGGCACCGCCTGATAGTTGCCGCCACGGCAAACTCACAGAGAATCCTTGGCTACGCCACAAGCAGCCCGTTCCGGGCGAAGGCGGCGTACGACACCTCGGTGGAGGTGTCGGTGTACCTCGCCCCGGACGCCGGCGGCCGCGGCGTGGGCACCCTCCTCTACAAGGCCCTCTTCGAGGCCCTCGCCGACGAGGACATCCACCGCGCCTACGCCGGCATCGCCCAGCCGAACGCCGCCTCCACCCGCCTCCACGAACGTTTCGGCTTCCGCCACGTCGGCACGTACCGCGAGGTGGGCCGCAAGTTCGGGCGGTACTGGGATGTGGCCTGGTACGAGAAGGACCTCTAGTCGGGGTTTTGTTCCCGGACCTGGTCGGGGTTTTGTTCCCGCGACCGCCCGTCCCCCGACAACCTGGGGAGCTTCGCCATCGCGGCGCGGATCATGTCCCTGACGTCGGGGACATCGACGCCGAGGTAACGGAGGCGGGCCGCCACCTCGTCCATGGTGAGGTCGAGTTTCCGGGAGGCGGCGTAGATGTGACCCAGGTGAGGGCACTCTCGCGGGTCGAGCCAGGGCTCGACGCCGTGCAGGAAGCAGCTGAGCAGCTTCAGGTCGTCCTGACAGCGGTTCCGGTCCGGGTGGTCGTAGTCCGGGATGTCCAGTCCGTACGACGCGAGTCGGGACGCGATCTCGGCGGTGCTCCTGCGCAGGTCTTGTGCCGTGGTCAGAAGTTCCACGATCGAAACGCTGGAATCGTTCAAACCCCGGTCACTCCAGATCTTCAGCCTCTCGTTCAGGAGCACCGTGTCCAGGGTGTCCGGTGCCTCGGGAGGATCGAACACGATGTCCACGCCGAGTCTGCGCAACCCGTCGGCCACTTCTTTCAACGTCAGATTCAGTTCATCAGCCCAGATCCACAGGTAGTCGCAGTTGGCCGCGCTTTCGTAGACATCGAACAGTGCCCAGTCCCGGGCGGAAGGCTCCCAGGTCGGCACCGACGGGACGGCCATTCCGTAGGACTCCAGGATCGAGACCAGTGTGTTCATGGACAGGTCAAGTTCCCTCGCGGCCCACAGCAGGTGAAGGCCGGGAACGGACTCCCCGGCCACCAGCCAGGGGCGGGCACCGTCGAGATCGTGGCTGAGCAGTCTCATGTCGCTGGGCCCTGGGACGGCCGGTGCCTGACCGACGGTCAAGCCGAAGTCACGCAGTCTCTGCCGCAGCTCCTCGGCGGAGACACCGAGGTGTACCGACTGCTGGAGCACCCGTCCGGGCGGTACGGGCTCGTCCGATGGCAGCCAGCCCCCAACGTCGTCCACGGCGACGCTCAGCAGGCGGAGTTCCTCCTCGCCGGGCCGAGCCGGAAGCTTCGTGGCAGCGGTGACGTCGAGACCGTAGCCCTTCAGGCGCCTGGCGGCCTCCGGGACACTGATGTCGAGTCGGAGGCAGGCGTCGAGAAAGTGTCCCAGTGGAACAGGCTCATCGGCGGGCAGCCAATCCGGAGACCCGTTGAGTGAGCGGCTGAGCAGCGCCAGGTCGAGCGGGTCAGGCGGGGTGTCCGGGAACGGGTCGACCCGGTTGATGTCGGCGCCCAGTGCCACGGCACGCTGGGCGACCGTGCGCGGCGTCATCCCCGTCCAGGAGGCCACCGAGAGCACATGGCCGGGAGCCACATCGCCGCCGACCCCGGTCCAGTCCCGAAAGCCCCCGAGTACATCATGGTCCGACGGCAGCGCGGGGAGGAGCGGCCCCACGTCCCTCAACTCCGGGACGAGGACGGAGAACGCTTCGGCCGCACCATGGTGCAGTAGCCGCCAGAGCAGGACGTGGTCCGGGGTTCCGGCGCTCGGATGGGTGTTGCCCAAGGCCAAAGCGATCAGGTGGGTATCTGTGGGAAAGCAACCCACCTCGGCCACCTTGAACGTCCGGCCGTCCCGCAGCCCCAACTCCACGCCCGCCACCATTGCCGCCCTGACCACGATGTCGGCGACCCCTGGGCTGTGGCGGGCCACATCGGTGATCCATCCGAAGGTCAGCAGATCGGGGTCCGAGGCGACCAGTTCCTCTGCCGCCGCGCCCAACAGCTCTCCCGTCTTCCCCGAGACGTCCTCAAGAATCTCCAGGCGGTCGATGGAGAGCTTGGGCACCTGCGCTCCCACGAGGTTCACCACCGCACCGCGCAGCCTCCCATCCGATGACGACTGCCATGACGTATGCATGTCCCTACGGGGAACCGCGAGCAGCCCGACCGGTCGACTCGGGCGCGCGAGGAGCCCGTCGACCAGCACACCCCCTCCCTCCCCGCACCAGACCACCTGCGGAATCGCGGCGTCCGCCGTACGCAGGCAGGGCACCAGTGCCCCCTCCGCGTGGATGCCGTCCGTGCCGTCGTCCCACGAGGACCGCGGCCTCGGCCGCAGCTCCCCCGCCTCCCATGTCACCGCGGGCCCCCGCCCCTCGAACTCCGCCGTGGTCTCGAAGTCCGCGACCCCCAGAAGGCGGGTCAACTCCCGTACGCAGGACGGGGCGTTGTCCCGGACATAGAGCCGCACGGTTGTGCCCGGGCCGGTTCGGCCGGTCTCGGTGGGGGCGATGCGGAACAGGTGGTTGGGGCCGTGGATGGAGGTCGTGTAGCAGGGGCCGGTGCTGCCGTCCTCCCGGAGTTTGCGGGTGGTGACCTCGATCTCGTCGGCGATCATGAAGTAACTGAGGACTCCGATGCCGAAGCGGCTGACGGGATAGAGGTGGACGTCCTCCGTGTGCCACTTCGCCCGTTCGTTGCGTACGTCCGTCAGGTCGGTGAAGCGGGTGCCCGCGCGGGCGAAGACGCGGGCGAGATCGCTGTCGCTCATGCCGATGCCGTTGTCCTCGCATTCGAGGTACGCGCGACCGTTCTCCACACCCTGCCGAAAACGGATCTTCCCCGTCCAGGAGTCGCCGCGTACGACGCCCTTCTTGCGCGCCAGGCGGGTCTGGTACGCGGTGCGGGCCCTGCGGTAGCGGCAGGCGTCCAGGGCGTTCTGGTACAGCTCGCGCACGGCCAGGCCGGGGCTGCGGTAGAGCTGGTCGCCCATGAGGAGGGTCTGCACGCGCTGTGGATCGACCTGGAATTTGCTGTAGCTCTCGAACTTCGGTCTCAGGTCGTCGCCCTGCGCGGGCTTCAGGCGCTCCGCCTGGGCCCTGATCGGGAGTGCGCGCAGGGGCTCCCGGTCGTCGCTGTCGCGTACCGTCCGGTGGATGTCGGACAGGAGGGCGTCGATCTGGTTCGTGTGCTGGAGCAGTGCCTCGAAGACCGCCTCGTGATGGCATTCGGCGGCGAGGACCGTGGTCGCGGTGTCGCCCTCCCAGTCGGCTTCGTCGAGCGTGGTGCGCAGCTCGTCGAGATCCACTCGGTGCGGGATGCCCAGGTTCTCCACCAGGACGTCGGGAAGCGCGGGCATGTCCAGGGCGCGGGCCCGGGCGACCGCCAGCAGCAGGCCGAGCCTTCTGGCGTGGATCACCTGGCGGACCTGGCCGCCTCCGCCGGGGGAAGCCACCGCGTCAACCGTCTCCAAACGCTCCGGACGGCACAACTCGCCGGGCGGCAGCCGCACCCCGTACAGCATCCGCTCCACCAGGCGCCATCGCCGCAGCACACGGTCCGCGCTCACGGCGACCAGGGCCGGATCGTCCCAGGGCAGTCGGTCCATCAGGTCCTTGTACGCGCACGAGTAGCGCTCGGCACCGCGCAGTTCGGCGTCGACCCACTGGTGGAACAGCCACCAGCCGATCTCCTTCTTGGCGTCCCCTCGTGCGGGAAGGCCCAACCTGGCCCGCCTGACGAGCCGTTCGTGCTCGCGGTGGAAGAACACCTCGAAGTCGGCCCGCTCCCCGGCTGTGCCCGTCGGCTCCAGGTTCGAGGGTCCCACATGGCGGCGGGCGGCGGCGGTACGCGCCCACAGGCACTGGGAGAGGAACGGGGCGAGGGCCAGCAACAGGGCCTCCACTCCGGCCAGTTGCCATGCGCCGGCCCGTGCGAGCCTGCTGATGTGGCCGTGGAACCGTTTGGTGAGCCCTCGGTCCCACCAGGGGTCGTCGTCCGCGAACGTCCGCTCGGCCTCGTCGTGCAGCGCCCCGAGCGCGCCCGCCAGCACGCGGGCCGCGCCCCGGAACGCCTCCCCGTCCCGCGTTTCGGAGAAGCGGTTCTGCGTTTCGGGGACGCGCTGCCACAACTGGGAACCGTCGATCTCCCGCACCCAGGGGTGAAGCGCTTCCGTGGGAGCGGCGGTCGGGGGTGCGGGCGTCGCGTAGTGGTTGATCACCAACTGGCCCACGTCCCGCGCCTGGAAGGCCGTGCCGTGGACCGTGGTGTCGTTGATGCTGTTGTCCGTCCCGCCCCGCTCCGTCACACCGTCAAGCCTAGGAGCAACTCCCCCACGCCCATAGGGGAAACGGCACGTCGGCCACGGCTACCCGAACCGCGCCGACGCCGCTACCCGAACTGCACCGACCTCTTCGCCAACCCCATCCAGAAGCCGTCGATCACCGACTTCTGGGCGGTGAGTTCGCCGGAGGCGTCCGCCGCGCCCATCGTCACGAACAGAGGAGCGAAGTGCTCCGTGCGGGGGTGGGCCAGGTGGCCTGCCGGGGACTTGTGGAGGAAGTCCAGGAGGGCGTCCCAGTCGTGGGATTCGAGGGCCTGGTGGCCCCAGGCGTCGAACTCCGTGGACCAGGACGGGGTGTCGGAGTGGCGTAGGGCGGCGAGGTTGTGGGTGAAGAAGCCGGAGCCGATGATCAGGACGCCCTCGTCGCGGAGGGGGGCGAGCCTGCGGCCGATGTCCATCAGCTTCAGGGGGTCCAGGGTCGGCATCGAGATCTGGAGGGCGGGGATGTCGGCGTCCGGGTACATCTCGACCAGGGGGACGTACGCGCCGTGGTCCAGGCCCCGGTCCGGGATGTCCTGGACCGGGATGCCGGGGGCGCGCAGCAGCTTGCGGACGGACTCGGCCAGTTCGGGGGCGCCCGGCGAACCGTACGTGACCTTGTAGTAGTGCTCCGGGAAGCCCCAGAAGTCGTAGACCAGGGGGACGGGCTCCACGGCGCCGATGGCCAGCGGTGCCTCCTCCCAGTGGGCCGAGATCATCAGGATCGCCCGGGGGCGGGGCAGGCTCGCGGACCAGGCGGCCAGTTCGCCGGGCCAGATGGGGTCGTCGGCGAGCGGTGGGGCGCCGTGGCTCAGATAGAGCGCGGGCATACGCTCCGGCTCCACGGCCGGGCGCCCTTCGGGGACGGTGGTGGCGGAGGTGGCTGAGGTGGCGGACATCAGGGGTGACTCCCTCGACACGGCATTCGCGACGCGCAGGGCGGGTTCGGGTGGCTACGGACGGCTACGCGCGGTGTTGTCGGCGGTGTTGTCGGCGGTGTGCGGTCGTCCGTGACATACGTGATGTACGGGTGCGTAGATCTCGTACGTCGTATGCGTCGCATCCAGTGCATACAGGTGATGCATCACATGCGGAACGCATATGCCTCAGCGGGCACTGCGGTCGCTTCAGGCTGTTTGGTTTGTTCTGCCTCTTCGGCTTTTTCGGCTTGCTTCAGGGCTCCTTCGTGCTCAAACGCGCCTTTCCGGCGCTTGAGACCTCTCCCAACTCCCCAGTAGTTGAAGTCTCAATATTTATTGCTTCACCTTACATCTCTATAGTTCAAAATTCAAGAAGGGTACTCGTACAGTGGGGGTATGAAGAAGGCATCCGACACGTCGAACGACATGTCCCCGGCCCCGGACGAACCCCGGTGGCTCACCGACGGCGAACAGTGCACCTGGCTCGCGTTTGTGCACGCCACGACCCTCCTGGAGGACCATCTCGACCGGCAGTTGCAGCGCGACGCGGGCATGCCGCACCTCTACTACCACCTGCTGGTGGTGCTGTCCGGCTCGCGGCAGCGGCGGATGCGGATGACCGAGCTGGCGATGCACACGAAGATCACCCGTTCCCGGCTGTCGCACGCCGTCGCCCGGCTGGAGAAGAACGGGTGGGTGCGGCGCGAGGACTGCCCGTCGGACAAGCGGGGGCAGTTCGCGGTGCTCACGGACGAGGGGCAGGAGGTGCTGGAGAAGACGGCGCCGGGGCATGTGGCCGCGGTGCGGCAGGCGTTGTTCGATCGGCTGACGCCGGAACAGCAGAAGTCCCTCGGCGAGATCATGGGGATCATCGCCGAGGGACTTCAGCCGAAGGAGGCCGGGGCGGATTTGCCTTGGCTGCGGTGAGGCTCCGCCGGGGAGCCGGGTGAGGTGGGGGGTGACTGGGGTTGGGGAGATGTGCGGGTCCGGTGGGGGCTTGTCGCGCCCACGCGGCGGTAGCCGCAAATCCAACACAGCCCCGCGCCCCTGGAAGGCGGGGCTGCGCCCCGGCCTTCCAACCTCAGTGAGCGATCACCGGGATCTTGACCTCGTCCGACTCGGCCTCTTCGCCGCCCGTGGCAACCGGATTCGAGGCGTCCGGCCGGCCCGTGGTGACGAAGGTGAAGGCGATGGCCGCCGAGACGGCGAGGATGGCCACGGCGAACCAGATGGCGTTGGTGTAGCCGTGGACCATGCCCTGGAGCTGGACCAGTTGGGCGGCCGGCTTCGAGGTGGCCGTGGCGATGTGGTCCTCGATGTAGGACGTGGTCGCCGAGGCGGCGACGGTGTTCAGCAGGGCGGTGCCGATGGCGCCGCCCACCTGCTGGGAGGTGTTCACCATCGCGGAGGCCACACCCGCGTCACGCGGCTCGACGCCGAGGGTCGCGAGCGACATCGCCGGCATGAACGCCGTACCCATGCCGAGGCCGAGCAGCAGCTGGGCGGGCAGCAGCAGGCCGAGGTACGAGGAGTCGACCTCCATCCGGGTGAGGAGCAGCATGCCCACGGCCGCCACCAGGAAGCCCGGCGCCATCAGCAGGCGCGGCGGGACCCTCGTCATCAGGCGGGTGCCGATCTGGGTGGAGCCGATGATCATGCCCGTGATCATCGGGAGGAAGGCGAAACCGGTCTTGACCGGTGAGTACCCCTTCACGATCTGCAGGTAGTAGGTCAGGAAGAGGAACAGGCCGAACATCGCGATGACCGCGAGGCCGAGGGAGAGGTAGACACCGCCCCGGTTCCGCTCCGTCACCACGCGCAGCGGCAGCAGCGGGGCCTTGACCTTGGACTCGACGAGGACGAAGGCCGCCAGCAGGACGGCGGAGCCGATGAACAGACCGATGGTCACACCGTCACCCCAGCCGTCGGACTCGGCGCGGGTGAAGCCGTAGACCAGGGAGACCAGGCCCAGGGTGGACAGGACGACGCCCGGGATGTCCAGCGGGGAGCGGTTGCGGCCGCCCTCCGGCTCACGGATGACGAAGTACGCGCCGACCGCCGCGATCACCGCGAACGGGATGTTGACGAAGAACGTCCAGCGCCAGTCCAGGTACTCGGTCAGGAAGCCGCCGAGGATCAGACCGACGGCACCGCCGCCGCCCGCGATGGCGCCGTAGATGCCGAACGCCTTCGCGCGTTCCTTGGCGTCCGTGAACATCACGGCCAGCAGGGAGAGCGCGGCCGGCGCGAGGAGTGCGCCGAAGGCGCCCTGGAGCGCGCGGGCGCCCAGCATCATCGCCTCACCGGTGGCCGCGCCGCCCAGCGCGGAGGCGCCGGCGAAGCCGATCAGACCGGTGACGAAGGTGCGCTTGCGGCCCCACAGATCGGAGATGCGGCCGCCGAAGAGCAGCAGACCACCGAAGGCCAGCGCGTATGCCGTGATGACCCACTGCTTGTTGCCCTCCGATATCCCCAGGTCCTGCTGGGCGGACGGGAGGGCGATGTTCACGATGGTCGCGTCCAGTACGACCATCAGCTGGGCGAGCGCGATGAAGACGAGCGCTTTCCAGCGGTTGGAGTGCGAGTCGTCCACCGACGACTTCGCGAGGCTCTGGGCCGTTTCAGACATGGGGGTACCCACTCCGGGAGTATGTGACGGAAATATCGGTAACTGGCGGCAAAAAAGGGTGACTTGAAGTGCGGCTGGTCAACGCTGACAGCCGTGAAGGTGACTCCTGGGACGTCCCCGCGTCCCCGCGTCCTTGCGTCCTTGCTCAGTCGGTCAGTCGGTCAGTCGGTCTGTCGGTCTGTCGGTCAGGCCTGGCGCAGGTCCTCCATGGTCAGAGGGGTGCCGGGCAGGTCGGAGCGGGCCGGGACGCGCAGGCCGTCCAGGAAGAGCTGCAGATGGCGGTGCAGATAGCGGTCGGCGCCCGCGCACTGCGTGCCCGCCGGGGGCCTGCTGAGCTGGCCAACGGCGAGCATCATGTCGCCGACGCCGACGTCGGCGCGGAGCTGCCCGGCCCGCCGGGCGCGCTCCATGACCTCGCCGATGAGGTCCTCCAGCCGTTCGCGCGCCGCCTCCAGGTCGGGGTGGTGCTTGTCGAACGCGCTCTGGACCATCGGGCACAGCGCGCTGATCCGCTCGTCGGCGGCGGTGTGCACGAACCGGGACAGCGCCTCGAACGCGTCTCCGGTCTCGGTGAGCGCGGCCTCGGCCGCCTCCGCCGTACGGTCCATGACCGAGCACACGACCTCCCGGACCAGCGCTTCGCGGTCCGGGAAGTTGCGGTACACCGTGGCGTTGCCGACACCGGCGCGGCGGGCGATCTCGTCGAGCGGCACCTCGGGGCCGAACTCCACGAACATCTCCCGGGCGGCGGTGACGATCCGCTCCCGGTTGCGCAGTGCGTCGGCCCGGGGGCGGGGCGCCTTGCGCGGCACGGGGGCGGTCATGGTCTCCACGGCGTACTCCTTGAGGGTGATTATCCGGGGATGTTGTCCCCGTTTCGCTCGGACACCTGACCAAACGGGGAAACGGTCCCCGGTTATTTCCCGCCATCGAGGAGATTTCCTGTGACCTGAGTCACAGCCCGCTGGCCAGGAAACCCACGTTCGGCCTCTTCCAACGCGCGCCCCCGGCACCCCCCGCCCCAGGGTGATCGAAAGGGCGCAGCCGCTTCGCACCCCGTGGCTGCCGTGACGCGAAGGGACCCGTGCATGCAGCAGCCGGACCCGAAGTCGCAGTCCGTACGACGCCGGATACGCCCGCAGGTTCGGTCCGTACGACGCCGGATACGTCCCGAGCCCCGGTCCATACGACGCCGGATTCGTCCGCGTCGCGTCGTCGCGCTCGCCTCGGTCACCGTGCTCACCCTCGCCGTCTCCACCTCCGCCGGCACCGGCCGGCTCATGGCGAACGCGACGACGGCCGCCGGCGCCACGTCCCTGGCCCGGGGTTCGGCGCTCGGCCCCTGCATGATCCGCGGACGGCTCGGCGTCCAGATGTCCGAGGGCATACCCACCCCGCCCGGCTACTCCCGCTCCACCGGCACCGTCCGCGCCCTCAATCTGATGGTCGACTTCTCCGACGCGCCCGGCGAGGGCGAGGCGATGGACCGCTTCGCGGAGTTCGCGCCGCAGACCCAGAAGTGGTTCAGGACCAGCTCCTACGGCCGGATCGACTACCGTCCGGAGGCCCCCGTCACCGAGTGGCTGCGCATGCCGAAGCCGTTCCGCTCCTACGACATAGAGCGCGGCGCGCCCTTCGACCCCGGCTACCGCCGTCTCGTCCAGGACCTCGTCCGGGTCGCCGATCCGCTGGTCGACTTCCGGGCGTACGACCTCGTCAACGTCCTCGTCACCCCGAACGCGGGCCCCTCCGCCCTCGACACCGTGCTGTCGGTGACCTTCGCCGGGAACAGGGAGGCGCCGGTCGCGGACGGGACGCCGGTGGCCAACGCGTCGTTCGTCTACAGCCGCCAGGACGACGGTTCCGGCTCGTACGACGAGACGGGCTACCGCGTGCTCCCCCACGAGAACGGTCATGTGTTCGGACTGCCCGATCTCTACACCCATGAGGGCGGGGGTGCCGTCGGGCACTGGGACATCATGAGCGAGGACTGGGGCGCCGACAACGACCTCCTCGGCTGGCACAAGTGGAAGCTCGGGTGGCTGGACCCCGGGCAGGTCGGGTGCGTGGCCGCGCGCGGCAGCGTCGAGTACAACCTGACGCCGCTGGCCGAGCCGGGGGGCGGCAAGCTCGTCGTCGTGCCGCTGACCTCGCGGGCCGCGTACGCCGTCGAGCTGCGGACGCGGGCCGGGAACGACGCCGCCGTGTGCCGGCCCGGGGTGCTGGTCTACCGGGTCGACGCGGATGTCGACACCGGTAACGGGCCCATCCGGGTGTACGACGCCCGGCGGGACAGCGGGGGGTGTACGCGGAGCCCCAACGTCCACGCCGAGTTGTCGGACGCGCCGTTCGTCACCGGGGAGACGTTCAAGGACACGAGGGCGGGGATCGAGGTGCGGGTCATGGGGGTGGATGCCGCCGGGAAACACCGGATACGGGTGACTCGGGAGTAGGCGGAGGGGGTGGGGGGTGCGGTGGTTGGGCGCGTGCGGGTGGGTGGGGGTTGCTCGCGCAGTTCCCCGCGCCCCTGAAAAAGCAGGGGC